>NZ_JAALEH010000002.1:0-202961 GCF_011058195.1 Rhodococcus sp. 14C212
GGCCGGGGATGTGGTGATCGGCCGCGGACGGTCGGCGGGATCGTCGCGGGGACCGACCAACAAGGATACCAATTCGTCGCACGCGCGGTCGACGTCCTCGTTCACGATCACCGTATCGAACTCGTCACGCGCGTCGAGTTCGGTCCGGGCGGTCTCGAGCCGGCGGCGGACCACCTCGTCCGATTCGGTGCCGCGGCCGGTGAGGCGGGCGACCAGCACATCCCAGCTCGGCGGCGCCAGGAAGGCCAGCACGGCCTCCGGCATGGCGGCGCGCACGGAGCGGGCACCGGTCAGGTCCACCTCGACGAGCACGGGGCGTCCCGAGGCCAGCGCGTCCCGCACGGGTCCCGCGGGCGTGCCCGAGCGTTGCAGACCGCCGTGGATCTCGGCCCACTCGAGCAGGTCCCCGGACTCGATCATCCGATCGAACTCGTCGCGGCCGACGAAGTGGTAGTCCACCCCGTTCACCTCGCCGGGCCGGGGGTCGCGGGTGGTGGCCGACACGCTGAACAGCAGGTCGGGCACCCGGCTGCGGAGCCGGCGGACGACGGTCGACTTCCCGACGGCGGAGGGGCCGGCCAGCACCACCAGCCGGCCCCTCCGCGTCGTGGAACCACTGTCCGACACGGTGTGTGCGTCAGCTCCCACCGTTCGCTCAGGCGTCGAAGTCGAACCTGGCGAGCAGCGCCTTGCGCTGACGGTCGCCCAGGCCGCGCAGGCGACGGGTCGGGGCGATCTCGAGCTCGGTCATGATCTCCTGCGCCTTGACCTTGCCGACCTTCGGCAGGGCCTCGAGCAGGGCGGACACCTTCATCTTGCCGAGGATCTCGTCGTTCTCGGCATCGGCCAGGACCTGCTTGAGGTCGGTGCCGCCGCGCTTCAGGCGGTCCTTGAGCTCAGCCCGGGCACGACGGGCAGCAGCCGCCTTCTCCAGAGCAGCGGCGCGCTGCTCGTCGGTCAGCTGGGGAAGGGCCACGGTTCCTCCGTCTCATCGTTGGCAAACAGTCTCATCCGCCGGTTAACCAGCGGCGATAGCGACCGTACTCACGCCGGACGACGATTGCGAACCCACCCCCCGCCGTTTCGGCTCGAAAACACGTGCGGTAGTGCGCCCGCACCGCCGTCCCCGGCCCGGCCCGGCCGGGCGCCGCGGGCACCGTCCGCCACCTCGGCGAACACGGTATAACCGCAGGTAGAGACGCTGCACACGCTGTGGCGGGCCGGTGCGGACGTCCGCCTGCGAAGCGACGCCGACGCCGGTTCCTCCCGGCCGGAAACGGATCGGAAAAATTTCCGCGCGTGAGCGTGTCGGGGTGCTCCCACCTGCATCGGAACGGACATTCGGCCCGGATCCGGGGAACGGATCCGGGCCGAGCCGGAGGTGGCGGTGCGGGGCCGGTCAGGCCCGCAGGAAGGCGAACGAGTCCACGGTCCGGGCCACGGCGCCGCGCAGCGCCGCGACCGCCGGGCCGGCCCGCAGCACCTCGCGGGAGACGTTCGGCACGACGGCGTCGAGATGCCCACCCGCCAGACGGCGCACGTCCTCGGCGGTGCCGCCCTGGGCGCCCACGCCGGGCATCAGGATCGGCCCGTGCAGCGCGCTCAGGTCCGGCGCCCGGGTGAGGGTCGCGCCGACGACGACGCCCACCGAGCCGAGGGTGTCGGCACCGGCGTTGCGCGCCGCGGCCTCGTCGACCATCACCTGCGCGACGCTGCGCCCGTCGGCGACGCGCGCGTGCTGCACCTGCGCACCCTCCGGGTTGGAGGTGGCCGCGAGGACGAACACCCCGCGCCCGTCGGCGGTGCGGCGCAGCGCGGGCTCGAGCGACCCGAACCCCAGGTACGGCGAGACGGTGACCGCGTCGGAGCCGAGCGGGGACGCGTCGGTCAGCCACGTGCGGGCGTAGGCGTCCATCGTCGAGCCGATGTCGCCGCGCTTGGCGTCGGCGAGAACGAGGGTGCCGGTGCCCCGCAGTGCCGCGACGGTGCGTTCGAGGACCGCGATGCCCGCGGAACCGAACGCCTCGAAGAACGCGACCTGCGGTTTGACCACGGCCACGTGCCCGGCGAAGGCGTCGACGCACGCCTCGGCGAACCGTTCGAGCCCCGCGACGTCGACCGTCAGCCCCCAGGCGGTGAGCAGTTCCGGGTGCGGGTCGATGCCGACGCACAGCGGCCCGCGGTCGGCGAGGGCCGCGTGCAGGCGCTGCCCGAACGTCGTCACGACGCCGGGTCCGCGAGACCGTCGCGCAGGCCGCCGACGCCGCCGGACGCCGCCGACGCGTCCTCGCGGAGACTGCCGTGGTCCTCGCGGAGCCCGGCGTGCATCTCCTGCAGCGAGCGGACCCCGATGTCGCCACGGATGGCGGCCTCGATGCCCTGGACGGCTGCGGAGGCACCCTGCACCGTGGTGATGCACGGGATGTTCGCGGCGACGGCGGCGGTGCGGATCTCGTAGCCGTCGATGCGCGGCCCGGAATTGCCCCACGGGGTGTTGATCACCATGTCGACCTCGCCGGCGCGGATCTTCTCGACGATGGTGTGTGCCCCCTCGGGCCGCTCCTCCTCCGACACCTTGTACACGTGCTCGCACGGGATGCCGTTGCGGCGCAGCACCTCCGCGGTGCCGATGGTCGCGAGCACCCGGAAGCCGAGGTCGGCGAGCCGCTTGACGGGGAAGATCAGCGACCGCTTGTCCTTGTTGGCGACCGAGACGAACACCGAGCCGGAGGTGGGCAGCGACCCGTAGGCGGCGGTCTGGCTCTTGGCGAACGCGGTGCCGAAGTCGTCGTCGATGCCCATGACCTCGCCGGTGGACTTCATCTCCGGGCTGAGCAGCGAGTCGATGCCGGTGCCGTCGGCGCGGCGGAACCGGTTGAACGGCAGCACCGCCTCCTTCACCGCGACGGGTGCGTCGGCCGGGGCGTGCCCGCCGTCGCCGTGGGCGGGCAGAATGCCCTCGGCGCGCAGGTCGGCGATGGTCTCACCCATCATGACCCGGGCGCAGGCCTTGGCGAGCTGCACCGCGGTGGCCTTCGAGACGAACGGCACGGTGCGGGAGGCGCGCGGGTTGGCCTCGAGCACGTAGAGGATGTCGTCCTTGAGGGCGTACTGCACGTTGAGCAGGCCCTTGACGCCGATGCCGCGCGCGAGGGCCTCGGTGGAGCGGCGCACGTTGTCGAGGTCGGAGCGGCCGAGGGTGATCGGCGGCAGCGCACACGACGAGTCGCCGGAGTGGATGCCGGCCTCCTCGATGTGCTCCATGATGCCGCCGATGTAGACGTCGGTGCCGTCGCACAGGGCGTCGACGTCGATCTCGACCGCGTCGTCGAGGAAGCGGTCGACCAGCACCGGGCGGTCCTCGGAGATCTCGGTGGCGCGGGAGATGTAGCCCTCGAGCGCCTTCTCGTCGTAGACGATCTCCATGCCGCGCCCGCCGAGCACGTAGGACGGGCGGACCAGCACCGGATAGCCGATGCCGGCGGCGATCTCGCGGGCGCCCTCGAAGGTGGTGGCGGTGCCGAACTTCGGGGCGGGCAGGCCTGCCTCGGTGAGTACCCGGCCGAACTCGCCACGGTCCTCGGCCAGATCGATGGCCTCCGGGCTGGTGCCGACGATCGGCACCCCGGCAGCCTTCAACCGCCGCGCGAGCCCGAGCGGGGTCTGGCCGCCGAGCTGGACGATGACGCCGGCGACGGTGCCGGACTGCGACTCGGCCCGGTACACCTCGAGGACGTCCTCGAAGGTGAGCGGCTCGAAGTAGAGGCGGTCGGCGGTGTCGTAGTCGGTCGAGACCGTCTCGGGGTTGCAGTTGACCATGACGGTCTCGTAGCCGGCCTGTGACAGGGTCAGGGCGGCGTGCACGCACGAGTAGTCGAACTCGATGCCCTGGCCGATGCGGTTGGGGCCCGAGCCGAGGATGAGCACCTTCGGCCGCTCGCGCTGCTCGGCGACCTCGGTCTCGGCGTCCGGGTCGAGCTCGTACGTCGAGTAGTGGTACGGGGTCCTGGCCTCGAACTCGGCGGCGCAGGTGTCGACGGTCTTGTACACCGGGTGCACGCCGAGCTGCTCGCGCAGGGCACGCACCGCGTCCTCGTCGCCGAGTTCGGGGCGCAGCGCCGCGATCTGCCGGTCGGAGAAGCCGTGGTGCTTGGAAAAGCGCAGTTCCCGCTCACCGAACGTCCCGGCGGCGCGCACCTTCTCCCCCAGCTCGACGATCTGCTGGATCTGGTCGAGGAACCACGGGTCGATCTTGGTGGCGTCGAACAGCTGCTCGACGGTGGCGCCGAGCTCGAAGGCCTTGGCGATGCCGTAGAAGCGGCCGTCGTGCGGGACCTTCAGCTCCTCGAGCAGGCTGCCGAGATCTGCCGTCTCGACCTCGGGGCCGGTCCAGAACCCGGAACGCTTGGTCTCGAGGGACCGCAGGACCTTGCCGAACGCCTCGGTGAAGTTGCGGCCGATGGACATGGCCTCCCCCACCGACTTCATGGTGGTGGTCAGGGTGCCGTCGGCGCCGGGGAATTTCTCGAACGCGAACCGCGGGGCCTTGACGACGACGTAGTCGAGCGTCGGCTCGAAGCAGGCCGGCGTCTCCCTGGTGATGTCGTTGACGATCTCGTCGAGGGTGTAGCCGATGGCGAGCTTGGCGGCCATCTTGGCGATCGGGTAGCCGGTGGCCTTCGACGCCAGCGCGGACGAGCGCGACACGCGCGGGTTCATCTCGATCACCACGAGGCGACCGTCGCGCGGATCCATCGCGAACTGGATGTTGCAGCCGCCGGTGTCGACGCCGACCTCTCGCAGGATCGCGATCGACAGGTCGCGCATCTCCTGGTACTCGCGGTCGGTCAGGGTCATCGCCGGGGCGACGGTGACCGAGTCGCCGGTGTGGACGCCGACCGGGTCGACGTTCTCGATCGAGCAGACGATCACGACGTTGTCGCGGCCGTCGCGCATGAGCTCGAGCTCGTACTCCTTCCAGCCGAGGATGGACTCCTCGATGAGCACGTTCGCGGTCGGCGACGCGGCGAGGCCGCCGCCGGCGATGCGCTCGAGGTCGGCCTCGTCGTAGGCCATGCCGGAGCCGAGGCCGCCCATGGTGAACGACGGGCGCACCACGACGGGGTAGCCGAGTTCGGCGACGGTGTCGCGCACCTCGTCCATCGTGTAGCAGACCCGCGAGCGCGCGGACTCGCCGCCGCACTTGGCGACGATGTCCTTGAACTTCTGCCGGTCCTCCCCGCGCTGGATGGCGTCGAAGTCGGCGCCGATGAGCTCGACGTCGTACTTGGCGAGGATGCCCTGCTCGTGCAGGGCGACGGCGGTGTTGAGCGCGGTCTGCCCGCCCAGGGTGGCCAGCACCGCGTCGATCGGGGTGCCCTTGGCCTGCTCGGCGGCGATGACCTTCTCGACGAACTCGGCGGTGATCGGCTCGACGTAGGTGGAGTCGGCGAACTCCGGGTCGGTCATGATCGTCGCCGGGTTGGAGTTGACGAGGGAGACCCGCAGGCCCTCCTCGCGCAGCACCCGGCACGCCTGGGTGCCGGAGTAGTCGAACTCGCAGGCCTGGCCGATGACGATCGGGCCGGAGCCGATGACGAGGATGTGGGAGAGATCGGTACGGCGTGGCATTTAGTTCTTCTCTCCCTCGAGCATGCTGGTGAACCGGTCGAACAGGTAGGAGGCGTCGTGCGGGCCGGCCGCCGCCTCGGGGTGGTACTGCACGGAGAAGGCGGACCCGTCGAGCAGGCGCACGCCCTCGACGGCGCCGTCGTTGGCGCAGGTGTGGCTGATCACGGCCCGGCCGAAGGGCGTGTCGAACTCCTGCCCCGCTTCGCCCTCGAGGGCGAAGCCGTGGTTCTGGGCGGTGATGGCGATGCGGCCGGTCTCGTGCTCGATCACGGGGATGTTGATGCCGCGGTGGCCGAACTTCATCTTGTAGGTGCCCAGGCCGAGGGCGCGGCCGAGGATCTGGTTGCCGAAGCAGATGCCGAACAGCGGCAGTCCCTGCCCGAGCACCTCCTTGGTCAGGTGCACCGCGCCGTCCGCGGTGGCCGGGTCGCCGGGGCCGTTCGAGAGGAAGACCCCGTCGGCCTTCAGGTCCAGGATGTCGTGCAGCGTCGCGGTGGACGGCAGCACGTGCACGCGCATGCCGCGCTGGGCGAACATCCGCGGGGTGTTGGTCTTGATCCCGAGGTCGATCGCGGCGACGGTGAAGCGGGCTTCGCCGTCGGGTTCGACGACGTAGCCGCTCGAGGTGGTGACCTCGCCGGCCAGGTCGGCGCCGAGCATCGACGGCTGGCTCTGCACGCGATCCAGCAGGGTCTGCTCGTCGGCGAGGGCGTCGCCGGAGAAGACGCCCGCCCGCATCGAGCCGCGGGTGCGCAGGTGCCGCACGAGGGCGCGGGTGTCGATCCCGGCGATGCCGACGATGTGCTGCCGCTCGAGCTCGTCCTGCAGGGAACCGGACGCGCGCCAGCTCGAGGTGCGGCGCGCCGGGTCGCGCACGACGTAGCCGGCGACCCAGATCTTCGCGCCGGCGGGGTCACCGGTGGGCCCGACGGACTCGTTGTCCTCGGTGTTCCACCCGGTGTTGCCGATCTGCGGGGCCGTGGCGACCACGATCTGCCGGTGGTAGCTCGGGTCGGTGAGGGTCTCCTGGTAGCCGGTCATGCCGGTGCTGAACACGGCCTCGCCGAGACTCTGCCCCACCGCACCGAAGACGGTGCCGCGGAACGTGCGCCCGTCCTCGAGCACCAGGATCGCGGTGTCCGTGTCGAAGTTGTTGTCGCTCATGCGTTCTCTCCGTTCTGCTCGACCTCACCGGAGCTCGCCGCATCAGCCGAAATCTCGCGTACCGTCGTCGCTGTACCAGCCGTCCAGGCTGTCGTCCTAGCTTTCACTGTCCCGGTAATTCTCGTTCGTCTCCTGCACCCACAGGGGGTAGATGGTCTTGTCGTCGCCGCGGAATCCCGTGTCGATCTCGGTGCCGGAGGGCAGCTGCCAGCGGATCACCAGCACACCGTCCTTGGTCATCACCTTCCCGGCGAGGCCCCGTTCGGTACGGATCGCCCGGATCGAGTCCTGCGGGATCCAGATCGGCGAGGCGCCGTCGCGCTCGAGCAGCACTCCGGCGCGGTAGCGGCTGATCTCGCCGGCCGCGCGGTGGCCGAGGTCGCCGACGGCGATCCGGTCCTGCCAGCTCGGCGCGAGGGTGCTGCCCACGTACAGGCCGGTGCTCGGGGCCACCAGCTGCTCCCCCAGCTCGGCCGGCACCGGGGGGAGGGCACCGACGGCGTCGGCCTGGCGTCGCCCACGCCCGCGCCAGCCCTTCCACATCAGCAGGGCCAGCACCACCCACAGGGCGACGAAGCCGAGCGTGAGCCACACGCGGTCCATCACCGCACCCCGCTTCCGGTGGCCGGCCGGACCGTGCCGTCGAGCGCGGTGATCCGGCCGCGCAGCACGGTCGCGACGACCCTGCCGGGCAGGGTCATCGCCTCGTACGGCGTGTTGTGCGCGACCGAGGCCAGCTCCGGTCCGCGCACCGTCCACTCGGCGTCGGGGTCGACGAGCACCACGTTGGCGGGCTCGCCCACCTCGAGGGGCCGCCCCTGGTCGTCGAGGCCGACGATCTCGGCGGGCCGTTCGCTCATCACCTTCGCGACGCCGCGCCAGTCCAGCAGCCCGGGACGGACCATCGTCTCGACGACGATCGACAGGGCCGTCTCGAGGCCGAGCATGCCGGGGCGGGCCTGGGCGAACTCGCAGCACTTGTCCTGCTCGGCGTGCGGGGCGTGGTCGGTGGCGACGCAGTCGAGCACGCCCTCGGCCAGGCCGCGGCGCAGCGCCTCGACGTCGGAGCGCTCACGCAGCGGCGGGTTGACACGGTTGACGCCGTCGTAGGTCTCGAGCCGCGAATCGTCCAGCAGGAGGTGGTGCGGGGTGACCTCGGCGGTGATCGGGATCCCCTGCGTCTTGGCCCATTTGACCAGCTCGATGGTGCCGGCGGTGGAGGCGTGGCAGATGTGCACGCGGGCCCCGGCGTCCCGGGCGAGCAGGGCGTCGCGCGCGACGATGGATTCCTCGGCCGCGCGCGGCCAGCCGGCCAGGCCGAGCCGGGCCGCGGTGGGGCCCTCGTGCGCGACGGCACCGGCGGTCAGCCGCGGTTCCTCGGCGTGCTGGGCGACGAGCACCCCGAGCGAACTCGAGTACTCGAGCGCCCGGCGCATGATGAGCGGGTCGTACACGCAGTGCCCGTCGTCGGAGAACATCCGGACGCGGCCGACGCCGGCGGCCATGGTGCCCATCTCCGCGAGCTGCTTGCCCGCGAGGCCGACGGTGACGGCGCCGACGGGGTGCACATCGACGAGGCCGACCTCCTGCCCGCGCCGCCACACGTGGTCGGTGACGACGACGGAGTCCGCGACGGGGTCGGTGTTGGCCATCGCGAACACCGCGGTGTAGCCGCCGAGCGCCGCCGCGGCGGATCCGGTATCGATGGTCTCGGTGTCCTCGCGGCCGGGCTCGCGCAGGTGCGTGTGCAGGTCGACAAAGCCGGGTAGCAGGACCCGTCCGGCGCCGTCGATCACCTCGGCGTCGGAGCCGGCATCGAGATCGGTCCCGATCCCGAGGATCTGCTCGTCGCCGAGCAGCACGTCGGTCGGCGCCCCCTCCCCGTAGACGAGCACATTGCGGATGAGCACCTGCGGCGACACCGAATCTTCTCCTGTCCCAGTGTTCTTCGTATCGGGCGCGGCTGCCCGGTCCGCGTGCGAGCCGGTCATGCGATCGCGCTCTCCGTGCCGACGAGCAGACGGAACAGCACGGCCATGCGCACGTGCACGCCGTTGCTCACCTGCTGCAGCACCGCGGTCTGCGGGGCGTCGGCGACCGCGGAGGCGATCTCCATGCCGCGCAGCATCGGGCCGGGGTGCAGCACCACGGCGTGCTCGGCGAGCATCGCCAGCCGCTTCTCAGACAACCCGTAGCCGATCGAGTACTCGCGCGCCGACGGGAAGAACCCGCCGTTCATGCGTTCGGCCTGCACCCGCAGCATGAGCACCGCGTCGAGGCCGGGCAGTTCGGCGTCGAGCGAGTGCGCCACGGTCACCGGCCAGGTCTCCACGCCCACCGGCAGCAGCGTGCGGGGCGCGACCAGCACCACCTCGGCGCCGAGCGTGGACAGCAGCAGCGCGTTGGAGCGGGCGACACGGCTGTGCAGGATGTCGCCGACGATCCCGATGCGCCGGCCGGCGATCGACCCGAGCCGCTGCCGGAGGGTCAGCGCGTCGAGCAGGGCCTGCGTGGGGTGTTCGTGGGTGCCGTCGCCGGCGTTGATCACCGCCGGCCCGCCGCCGTTGCCGTCGCCGGTCCAGTCGGCGATGCGGTGCGCGGCGCCCGAGGCGGGGTGCCGCACGATCAGCGCGTCGGCGCCGGCGGCGTGCAGGGTCAGCGCGGTGTCGCGCAGCGACTCGCCCTTGGCGACCGACGAACTCGAGGCACTGACGTTGATCACGTCCGCGCTCATCCACTTGCCGGCGACCTCGAACGAGACCCGGGTGCGGGTGGAGTTCTCGAAGAACACCGTCATCACGGTGCGGCCCCGCAGGGTCGGCAGCTTGCGTACCTCACGGCCGAGCAGCGCCTGCCCGAACCGCTCGGCCTCGTCGAGAAGCTCGGTCGCGGCCTCCTCGGTCAGGTCCGCGATGGAGAGCAGGTGCTTCACGAAATCTTGCCTCCGGAGATCACCACGGCGTCGCGGTCGTCCTGCTCGGTGAGCAGGACCCGCACGTCCTCGGCGCGGGCGGTGGGGACGTTCTTGCCGACGTAGTCGGCGCGCAGCGGCAGTTCGCGGTGGCCGCGGTCGACCAGGACGGCGAGCTGCACGGCGCGGGGCCGGCCGAGGTCGCGCAGGGCGTCGAGCGCGGCGCGCACCGAGCGGCCGGAGAACAGGACGTCGTCGACGAGGACGACGAGGGCGTCCTCGACGCCGCCTTCGGGCACCGACGTGCGCTCGAGCGGCCGGTGCGGCTTGGTGCGCAGGTCGTCGCGGTAGAGCGTGATGTCGAGGGAGCCGACGGGCACGGTCACCCCGGAGAACTCGGCGATGCGTCCGGCGAGCCGGTGCGCGAGGGTGGTACCGCGGGTGGGGATACCGACGAGGACGACGCGGGGGGCCTCGCCCTCGGGAGCGTCGAGCGCGGTCTTCTCGATGATCTGGTGCGCGATGCGGGCGACGGTGCGGCCGACGTCGGCTGCGGTGAGCAATTCGCGGGCCGGACCGGGCGTGGATGCCGGTGACCCGTCTTCGGACATGGCCATACTGCGACCTCCTTCTCCGCCTCGCTGGACGGATCGTTAAAGGATGCCTGACGGTGCATCAGCCTATCAGCGGCCGGTGACCCCCAGACACGGATGAGGGGTGAGGCGTGCCACAGGCCGCCGTCCCGGCAGCGACGAGCGGGCCCGGCCGGCGACATCCGTCCCCGGCCGGGCCCGCTCACGCTGCGGTGTCAGGGCCGCTCGGACTCCCGGTGCTCGGCCGGCTCGGCGGCGCGCGACGAGGTGGCCGCCGCGGCGGCACGGACCTGGTCGGCGAGCGCCACGATCTGGCCGAGGATGCCGTTGACGAAGGCGGGCGAGTCGTCGGTGGACAGCTGCTTGGCCAGCTCGACGGCCTCGTCGACGGCCACCACCGGCGGCACGTCGGGGGCGTGGAACAGCTCCCACACCGAGAGGCGCAGGATCGCCCGGTCCACGGCGGGCAGCCGCTCGAGCGTCCAGTCGTGCAGGTGCTCGGCGATCACCTGGTCGAGTTCGTCGAGATGCTCCGCCACACCGCGCACGACGGTCTGCGTGTACGGCGGCACCTGGGCGACCTGGTCGTCGGCGACGGCGAGCGCGATGCGGTCGGCAGCGAGACCGACCGGGTCGATGTCCCGGGCTTCGGCCTCGAACAGCAGGTCGACGGCGCGCTTACGCGCCTTGTGCCGGGCTCCGAGTTTCTTCTGCGTACCGGACACTCAGGAATTCACTCGCCCGAGGTAGCTGCCGTCACGGGAATCGACCTTGAGCTTGTCGCCGGTGTTGATGAACAGCGGGACCTGGATCTCGGCGCCGGTCTCGAGGGTCGCGGGCTTGGTGCCGCCGGTGGAGCGGTCGCCCTGCAGACCGGGATCGGTGTGGGTGACCTCGAGTTCGACGGTGACCGGCAGTTCGACGAACAACGGGGTGTCCTCGTGGGTGGCCACCTGCACCTGCATGTTCTCGAGCAGGAACTTCGCGCCGTCGCCCAGGGTCTCCTCGTTGATGGAGATCTGGTCGTAGGTCTCGCCGTCCATGAACACGTAGTCGGTGCCGTCGTGGTACAGGTACGTCATGTCGCGGCGGTCGACGGTGGCGGTCTCGACCTTCACCCCGGCGTTCCAGGTCTTGTCGACGGTCTTGCCGGAGAGCACGTTCTTGATCTTCGTACGGACGAACGCCGGTCCCTTGCCGGGCTTGACGTGCTGGAACTCGATGATCTGCCACAGCTGACCATCGATCTTCAGCACGAGCCCGTTCTTGAAATCGCTGGTATCGGCCACTTGGTTTCGCGTCTCCTAGAGTCGAGGTACCGCCCTTACACGACGGTCAATGTCTTGTCGGTGAGTGTGAGCAGCTCCGGTCCCCGCTCACGCACCACGAGCGTGTCCTCGATCCGCACGCCTCCGCGCCCGGAGAAGTACACGCCCGGTTCGACGGTCACCGCCGCACCGCAGGCAAGTGTACCGGTCGCGGCCTGGCCGATTCCGGGTGCTTCGTGGATCTCCAGACCGACCCCGTGGCCGAGTCCGTGCAGGAACAGATCACCGTGCCCGGCGCCGGCGATCACGCCGCGGGCCGCGGCGTCCACGGCGGCCAGGTCGACGCCCGGCACGAGCGCCGCCCGCCCGGCCGCCTGGGCGCGCGCGACGAGGTCGTACACCTCCCGCTGCCAGTCGGCGGCCCGCTCGAGGACGTAGGTGCGGGTCATGTCGGAGTGGTATCCGCCGACCTGCGCGCCGAAGTCGAGCTTGACGAAGTCCCCGGCGGCGAGCACCGCGTCGGTGGGCCGGTGGTGCGGCACAGCCGAGTTCGCCCCCGTCGCGACGATCGTCTCGAAGGAGATGCCGTCGGCGCCGTGGTCGAGCATGCGGGCCTCGAGATCGCGGCCGACCTGCCGTTCGGTGCGGCCCGGGCGCAGCCCGCCGGCGGCGACGAGGTCGGCCAGCGCCCGGTCCGCGGCGGCGCACGCCGCCGTCAGCAGCCCGACCTCGTGCTCGTCCTTGATCATGCGCAACTGCTCGACCAGCCGGGGCGCGGGCGTGAGCGTGAGCGGGCTGTCCAGCCCCGCCCAGCGCACGTGCTGGTCCACGGTGACGATGTGGCTCTCGAAGCCCCACCGGGCCGGCGTCGCCGCGGAACCGACCAGGTGCTCGGCGCTGGCACGGGCGATCCGGGCCCGCAGGTCGGGCACCTGCGCGGCGATCTGGGTGAGGTAGCGGCCGTCGGTGCACACGACGGTGCGGGACTCGTCGGCGTCGTCGTCGGCGGTGACGAGCAGCGCGGCGTTCGAACCGGTGAATCCGGTGAGGTACCGGACGTTGAGCAGGTCCGTCACCAGGAGCGCATCGAGGTCCCGGTCGGCGAGCAGCCGGCGCAGCGCGGCGCGGCGGGAGGCGTGATCGGCGGGCATGGGCTCAACGTACTCCCGCGGCGGCAGCCGGGACGGCCGTCGCCGGGGCGGGGACGATGTGGGGCGGGACACACTTCCGCCGATCCAGACGTTACTCTGAGGTACATGAAACCCTGGTTGCTTCGCGGGCTCGGCCTGACCCTCGTGCACGTGCTGGTGCGGGTCCTGCTGGGGGCCGCCCTGGTGCAATGGCCGCTGCAAGGCTCGGTGCTGCGGATGGCCGCGCTGGCCGTCGTCGTGCTCGCCGCGATCGTGTGGGCCGGGCTCGACGGGATCCGCGACCAGCGGGCGCACCCGCAGTCGGAGGACGGCGCGGACCTGACAATGCTGTGGCTGAAGGCGGCGGCGGTCACGGGTCTGGTCGCCGGCCTGCTCACCTGGCTGATCGACACGGTCAGCCCGATCCAGGTCGGGGTCAAGTCGCTGTTATTCGAACTGACCTCGGGTGCCGCGTTCACCGTGCTGCTGGTGTTCGTCCCCGCGACGGCCGCGGTGATGCTCGGACGGTTCCTGGTGCGTCGGGAGCAGCGCACGTCCGCGCCGGCGGCGCAGGCCGAAGCCGGGGCGACGCCGGTCGGGGCGGCCGCGGCGCCGGATCCGGGGTGGCGCGACGACGACGCCCCGACCGAGGTGTTCGAACGGATCGATCCGGACCGCCGCCCCTAGCGTCTCCCGACCGGGCCCGGGCCGGTTGCGGAATCGGGTCCGTGGCCGGAGACCGGCAGGTACCGTTCCGCCCATGGCCGGACGCGGGACGCGCGGTACCCACGGACGCCGGCGGACGGCCCTGGTCGTCGCGGGCGCGGGCGCGCGCGGCGCCTATCAGGCCGGTGCGATCACGTCACTGCTTCCCCGGATGACGCGGCACAGCCCAGCGCCCGCGATTCTCGTCGGGACCAGCGCGGGCGCGATCAACGTGCTCGGGCTCGCCGCATTCGCCGACGAGGGACTGCCCACGGCCGCGGAACGGGTCGTGGACCTGTGGACCGGGGTGGTCTCGTCCGACGTGTACTCGTCGGTGCACAGCGTCCTCGGCACCGGCGCGGCCTTCCTGGGCCAGGCGATCGGCTTTCCCCGCACGCGTCTCGTCAGCCTGCTCGATACGACCCCGATCCGGGGGACCCTGGAGCGCCTCGTCCCATGGGCCCGGCTGCACGAGAACATCCGGGCCGGGTTGGTGGACGCGGTCGCCGTCGCGACGACGTCCGTGGCCACCGGCGGGACGGTGGTGTTCGTGGAGAAGAACGGCTCGGTGCGCCTGCCCGAGTACGACATCCGCCGCAACATCAGCTACGTCGAGACGACACTGACCGTCGACCACCTGCTGGCCTCCTCGGCGGTCCCGATCCTGTTCCGGCCCATCCATATCACCGATCGATGCGCCCCGCAGCGCTCCGGCTGGTACATCGACGGCGGATTGCTGCTCAACACCCCGATCAAACCCGCGCTGCTCCTGGGCGCGAACGACGTCGGCGTCGTGGCGACGCAGCCGCGGGTGTGGCCGCCGCCGGTCTCCGCGCACACCGGGAGGCACCGGCCGGCACCTCCCGACGTGGCCGGCGTTGCGGCCCTGGCACTGCGCGCGATGCTCGGCTACCGGATGATCGAGGATCTGCACACGCTCGAATTCCGCAACGCACGGATCGCGCAGACCCGCGCGGTGTCCCCCACCGACCGTCCCATCGGGATCGACTTCGCCGGCCCACCGCCGGGCCAGGCCGGCCGGATCGCCGAGATCGCGGGGGACGTGGTTCGTCGCCGGCCCGCCGTGCGCCGGTTCCTGCGCAACCCCGCGCCGTCCGTCGTCGCGCGGCTGATCGGCGGCGACGACGAGGATCGCGGAGACCTGCTCAGTTTCCTGCTGTTCGACCCGGAGTTCACCTCCGCGATCGCCGACCTGGGCCGGGCACACGGCGCCGAACCGAGCTCCGCGCCGGCCGTGGAGGGCGTCCGGGCGTGATCCGCGCCCGGACGGAATCCCCCGGAACGTGCCGCGGCGCATTCCGGATCGACGCGCGGGTCCGGACCCCGGAGCGGGCGCCCGGCACGTCCGGAACCGCCGGACGAGGCGGGAGTGCCGGGTCGACCGTCTGCGGGCCCCGGCCGGCGACGATCGCCGACCGGCGACGAACCGGACGCGACGGGCGGAACGGACCGATTATGCGAGGAGTCGTGTCACACGACGTGCCGGTGGTGTAATTGTGAAACATCGGGATCGAGAATCGGGAACAGGCGAGAGAAAGCCGCTCGCCCGATCGGACGCACCGAGGGGGATTGCGATGGCCGACTTCGATCGATGGCCGACCGACCTGCTCGCCGAGTTCGTCGCCGACCTCGAGCTGGGCCGCACCCCTGCCCTCCCGGTCGGCGTCGAGACCGCCGCGCGCGAGGAACTGGCCCACCGGAGCCTCGACGGCGGATGAGGCCGATCCTCGGCCGGGTCCCCACACGCGGCGACCGCACGAGCACCGTCCCGTCCGCGACCCGGGTGCCGGGCACGCGGAGCCACCCGGTCGGACCCCTCTGCCGCGATGCGATCATCGAAAATCAATCTGACTGGCGCCCAATACATTTAGAGTAGGGAACCATGGGAGAGCGCGCTCCGGTATGTCCCGACGGGAAGACGGCTCCGAACGGCTCGGACGAGGGTGGGCCTCCGCACTCCCGGACCGGCGGTGAACCGCAACTGGGGCGACTGCTCGGGGCGATCCTGCCGATGACGCACCCCGCCGGCCTGTGGTCCACGACGTGGGGGCTCGCGAAGGGCTCGTGCAGCGCCGCCGCCGCGGTGGTGAGCGGACGGGTGCTCGCTCGCCGCCACCCGGGCACCCCCGAGGCGGCCGATCCCGTCCTGCCCGCGAGCTGGTGGCCCGACGACCTCGACATCGAGGCGGCGGCCAGGAAGTGCCCGGGAGTGGATCTGTACGCGGTAACCGTCGACTTCGTCGACCGCCACCAGGGGTTCGCGCTGTCGATGCTGGGCGGCATTCCCTCCTGGACCGCCGCCTGGTATTCCCGCGTGGGCGTCGCCTACCTGCACGCCCACCGGATCGCCCGTCCCGCCCGGGACGACCGGGGCCGCCGCGGAACGCACGCGCCGGCGCGTGCCGGCCGGGCCGGCCTGCAGGTCGTGCACGGCGCCGAGTAGCCGCAGCGGTACATCGACTGAAACCGCTATCATCGACGTATGGCGATCAATCACGACGGTGGTGCGGTCCGGCCGTCGACCGGGCCGGTGCCGGACCTCGACGCCGCAGTGGCGCTGTTCCACAGCCTCTCGGACGGCACCCGATTGGCGATCGTGCGCCGGCTCGCCGAGGGTGAGGCGCGGGTGGCGGACCTCGTCGGTGAGCTGCGGTTGGCGCAGTCGACGGTCTCGGCGCACATGGCGTGCCTGCGGGACTGCAACCTCGTCGAGGGCCGCCCCCAGGGCCGGCAGGTGTTCTACTCGCTGGCCCGGCCCGAGTTGATGGATCTGCTCGCCTCGGCCGAGACGTTGCTGACCGCGACCGGGAACGCGGTCGCGTTGTGCCCGAACTACGGCGCCGGCGCCGGGAGCGAGTCGTGAGCGACGCCTGCGGTTGCGGCCACGCCGAACCCCGCCTCCCCGGCGAGGACGAGCACGCGCCCGAGACGTTGTGGCAGGTCACGGAGATCCGGGCGGCCGCGGCCGCGGGCCTCCTGCTGGTGGCGGCCCTGATCGTCCGGGCCGGCGGCGGACCCGATGCCCTCGGTGTGGGACTCGAGGCCGTGGCATTGACCGTCGCCGGCTACACCTTCGTCCCCTCCACGCTCGAACGTCTGGCCAAGGGCAGGATCGGCGTCGGGACCCTGATGACGATCGCGGCCGTCGGTGCGGTGCTGCTCGGTGAGGTCGGCGAGGCCGCGATGCTCGCGTTCCTGTTCGCGATCAGCGAGGGACTCGAGGAATACGCCGTCACCTGCACCCGCCGCGGTCTGCGCGCACTGCTGTCCCTGGTCCCGGACAGCGCCACGGTGCTGCGCGACGGTCGCGAGCAGACCGTTTCGCCTGCCGACCTCGCGGTCGGCGAGGTCATGATCGTCAAACCCGGGGAGCGGATCGCCACCGACGGCGTCGTCCGATCCGGGCGCACCGCCCTGGACACCTCCGCCGTCACCGGGGAATCGATGCCCGTCGAGGCCGGTCCGGGCGACGCGGTGTTCGCCGGGTCGATCAACGGCACCGGCGTCCTCGAGGTCGAGGTCACCGCTGGCGCGCAGGACAACTCGCTGGCCAGGATCGTGCGAATCGTCGAGGCCGAGCAGTCCCGCAAGGGCGAAGCGCAACGTCTGGCCGACAGGATCGCCACCCCACTCGTCCCGGCCGTGATGGTCGCGGCCGCGGCCATCGCCGTCGTCGGCAGCCTGGCCGGGGATCCGCGCGTGTGGATCGAACGCGCCCTGGTCGTGCTGGTCGCCGCGTCACCGTGCGCGCTGGCGATCGCAATCCCGGTCACGGTCGTCGCCGCGATCGGCGCCGCATCCAAGTTCGGCGTCCTGGTCAAGGGCGGCGCCGCCCTCGAGGCCCTCGGCCGCATCCGCGGCATCGCGTTGGACAAGACCGGCACCCTCACCCGGAACCGGCCGGCCGTGCTCGACGTCGCCACCGCGGATGGAACGACCCCCCACGACGTTCTCGCCGTGGCCGCCGCGCTGGAGGCCCGCAGCGAACACCCCCTCGCCCGGGCGATTCTCGCCGCCGTCGACGACTACGTGCCGGCCGAAGAGGTGGACGCGGTCCCCGGTGCCGGCCTGACCGGCCGCATCGCCGACGCTCCCGTCAGGCTGGGCCGGCCCGGCTGGATCGACCCCGGTCCGCTCGCTGCGGACATCGAGCGGATGCAGCACGCCGGGGCCACCGCGGTGCTCGTCGAACGCGAGGGCACCGCGATCGGGGCGGTCGCCGTCCGCGACGAGCTCCGCCCGGAAGCGCGCGAGGTGGTCGCCGGGCTGCGCCGGGACGGCTACACCGTCGCGATGCTCACCGGCGACCACGACCGCACCGCCCGCGCCCTGGCCGCCGACGCCGGTATCGACGAGGTACACGCCGACCTGCGCCCCGAGGACAAGGCCCGCCTCGTCGAGACCCTGCGCGCCATCCGGCCGACCGCGATGGTCGGCGACGGGGTCAACGACGCCCCGGCGCTCGCGACCGCCGACCTCGGCATCGCGATGGGCGCGATGGGCAGCGACGTCGCCATCGACACCGCCGACGTCGCCCTGATGGGCGAGGACCTACGGCACCTGCCCCGAGCGCTCCGTCACGCGCGACGGTCGCGGACGATCATGCTGCAGAACGTCGGACTGTCCCTGGCGATCATCACCGTTCTGATGCCACTCGCCCTGTTCGGAGTCCTCGGCCTGGCCGCGGTCGTCCTCGTCCACGAGGTCGCCGAGATCGTCGTGATCGCCAACGGAGTCCGGGCCGGGCGCGCCCACGACCCGACTGCGACGGCACGACCAGCGCCGACGGCGGCCGAGCCGATCGCCGGAACCCGGTCATGACTCCCGGCGGGACTCCGGCTCCCCCTCGCCGGTCTCCACGAGGGAGCGTTCACGGCAGTGCGGACGGACGCAGGACCCGGCCCCGGACGTCGGCCCGCACCCGGCGCACGAACTGCTCGCGCCCGACGCACGCCCGCTGCCCCGACTGCGGCACCAGTACGCTGACGGTCTCGTCCGCGAGTTCCTCGTCGCCGACGATCGCGATGTACGGGTCGCGGTGCAGGCGCGCGGCCCGGATACGGCTGCCCAGCGATCCACCGGCGAGCACGTCGACGCGAATCCCCTCGTCCACCAACCTGTCCCGCAGCTTGCCGGCCCCGTCGCCGTGGACCTCACCGACGGGCAGGACCGCCACCTGTCGGGGCGACAGCCAGGGTGGCATGCGCCCTTCGAAGCGTTCGACGAGCATCGCGATCAGCCGCTCCATCGACCCGAGCACACCCCGGTGGATCATCGCGGGCCGGTACCTGCGCCCGTCCTCGCCGGTGTATTCGAGGCCGAAGCGCTCGGGCTGAGTGAAGTCGAGCTGGACGGTGGACACGGTCTCCTCGCGCCCGTGCGCGCCGGCAACCTGGATGTCGATCTTCGGACCGTAGAACGCGGCCTCCCCTTCGGCTTCGAAGAAGTCCAGCCCGCGCCGCTCGAGCGCACCGCGCAGCTGATCCTGGGCATGCGCCCACTGCTCGCCGGTGCCGAGGTACCGCCCGCCGGCGCCACCCAGGGACAGGCGGTAACGCCGGTCGTCGAGCCCGAGGACCCCGTAGCAGCGCTCGATCGCGCTCAGCGCGAGTTCCACCTCCGCGCCGACCTGTTCGGGTGCGCAGAACACGTGCGCGTCGTCGAGACTGATCTGCCGGACCCGGCTCAGGCCGCCGAGCACGCCGGACAGTTCGCTGCGGAACATCGATCCCAGCTCCGACAGGCGGATCGGCAGGTCGCGGTAGCTGCGGCCCCGCGAGGCGAAGATCTGGGCGTGGTGGGGGCAGTTGGCGGGCCGGAGGACGAAACTCTCGCCGCCGACCCGCATCTCGGGGAACATGTCGTCGGCGAATTTGGACCAGTGGCCGGACCGGACGAACAACTCCTTCTTGGCGAGCACCGGGGTGTAGACGCGGCGACAGCCGGTTTCGGCCGCCACCTCGGCGGCGAAGGCCTCGAGTTCGGCACGGATCATCGCACCGTCCGGCAGCCACAGCGGAAGACCCGCACCCACTATCGGTGCGGTGGCGAACATTTCGAGTTCGCGACCGAGCACTCGGTGATCTGCACCGTTCATGTCCTGTTCCTCGACTCTCGTATCGGCGAGAGGAAGCGACGTGCCCGAACACGACGAAAGCCCCGGGACGTCGACTCCCGGGGCTCGCGTGGTGGGTCAGCAGTGAGCGACGCGGCGCCGGAAGGCACCCGGCGTCGTCGTGACCTGCTGAGCGTTCATCATGACCGGAATCGTACGGCCGGTTTCACCCGGAAATCAACGAAGAGGCGGAGAAGAATCCGAACACGCTGCGGCGAAAGCTCTTCCGTGTTCGTTTCTTCGGACGGCCGTTCGGCGGAGGTCGTGATCCATATTCAGAAAACTCTTCCATTCCGTCCAGTGCGAATTCCCTCGGGCCCGGTGAGCCGGGGGATCCCGAAAAGCGAACGGGCCGGCGCACCCCTCGGTGCGCCGGCCCGGGGCTCAGCAGATCACAGGAGCACGGTGCCCGGGTCGGCGGTACCCTCCCGTGCGACGGCCGAGTACGCGGCCGCGAGCAGCGACGGATCCGGTCCCTCGAGCCTGCCGGGCTTGGCGAGGCCGTCGAGGACGACGAACCGGAGCATGCCCGCGCGGTTCTTCTTGTCGGACTGCATGCCCTCGAGCAACTGCGGGAAGGCGTCGGCGTCGTAGGTCGTGGGCAGCCCGACGAGCTCGAGGATGCTGCGGTGCCGGTCGGCGGTGGCGTCGTCCAGGCGCCCCGCGAGGCGGCCCAGCTCGGCGGCGAAGACCAGGCCGACCGCGACGGCGGCGCCGTGACGCCACCGGTAACGTTCGCGCCGTTCGATGGCGTGGCCGAGGGTGTGCCCGTAGTTGAGGATCTCGCGCAGGCTCGACTCCTTGAGGTCCGCGGCGACGACCTTCGCCTTGACCTCGATCGAGCGTCGGATCAGTTCGGGCAGCACCGTTCCCGCCGGGTCGAGCGCGGCCTCCGGGTCGGCCTCGATCAGCTCGAGGATCTTCGGGTCGGCGATGAAGCCGGTCTTGACGACCTCGGCGAGGCCGGCGACGATCTCGTTGCGCGGCACCGTCTCGAGTGTCGCGAGGTCGACGAGCACCGCGGACGGCTCGTGGAAGGCGCCGACGAGATTCTTGCCGGCGTCGGTGTTGATGCCGGTCTTGCCGCCGACCGCGGCGTCGACCATCGCGAGCAGCGTGGTGGGCACGTGCACGATCCGCACCCCGCGCATCCACGTCGCGGCGACGAACCCGGCCAGGTCGGTGGCCGCTCCCCCGCCGAGACTGACGATCGCGTCGCTGCGGGTCAGCCCGATGCGCCCGAGCACCTCCCAGCAGAATCCCGCGACGGCGAGGTCCTTGCCGTCCTCGGCGTCGGGGATCTCGACCCGGTGGGCGTCGATCCCCTTCTCCGCCAACGCGGTGCGCACCGCCTCGGCGGTCTCCGCGAGCGGCGGCTGGTGCAGGATCGCGACGGTGCGGGTGCCGGTGAGTTCGTCGACGAGCTCACCGAGCAGGCCTCGACCGATGATCACCGGGTAGGGCTGGGCGGTCTGGACGTCGACGCGTACCGGTTCGGTCACGGTTGATTGCTCCGATTCTCTGTACTGGTCCTGCTGGCAGCGGACGGGTGGGCACCGGTGGCGGCCAGATCCGTCTGCGCCTCCAGCTTGGCAAGGACCTGCTGCACCACGCGGCCGGGGCTGCGCCCGTCGGTGCGCACCCGGATGGTGGCCGCCTGCCGGTACAGCGGGCGGCGCCGGCGCATCAGCTCCCGGTACTTCGCCGCGGGATCCGCCCCCGCGAGCAGCGGCCGCGTGGTGTTGGTCCCGGTGCGGCGCAGGCCCTCGGCGACGCTGATCTCGAGGTAGATCACCGTCCTCCCCTCGAGCAGGGCACGGGTGCGCTCGGACAGGATCGCGCCGCCGCCGAGCGAGACGATCCCGTCGTGACGGGCGAGCGCGTCGGCCACCACCTCTTCCTCGATCCGCCGGAACTCCGGTTCGCCGTCGGTGCCGAAGATTTCCGGGATCGTGCGCCCGGTGGTGCGCTCGATCTCGGCGTCGGTGTCGAGCAACGGCAGGTCGAGGGCCTGGGCGAGCCGGCGGCCGATGGTCGACTTGCCGGCCCCGGGCGGCCCGATCAGAACTGCGCGTGGCGTCATGTCGTCACCGTGGCACCCGGGCCGCGACGGCCTCGAGGTAGTTGCGGACGTTGGTGCGGGTCTCGTCGATCGAGTCGCCCCCGAACTTCTCGAGCGCGGCCTGCGCCACGACGAGCGCCACCATCGCCTCGGCCACGACGCCGGCCGCGGGCACGGCGCACACGTCGGAGCGCTGGTGGATCGCGACGGCCTCCTCGCCGGAGGACATGTCGACGGTGGCGAGGGCGCGCGGCACGGTGGAGATGGGCTTCATCGCGGCCCGCACCCGCAGCGCCTCGCCGTTGGTCATCCCGCCCTCGAGGCCGCCGGCCCGGTTGGTCGAGCGGAGCACGCCGTCGGGGCCGGGCCGCATCTCGTCGTGGGCGACGCTGCCGCGGCGGCGGGCGGTCTCGAAGCCGTCGCCGACCTCGACGCCCTTGATGGCCTGGATGCCCATGAGGGCCGCGGCCAGCCGGGCGTCGAGCCGGTCGGCGCCGCTGATGAACGAGCCGAGACCGACGGGCAGGCCGTGCACCACGACCTCGACGACGCCGCCGAGGGTGTCCCCGTCGCGCTTGGCGGCCTCGATCTCGGCGATCATCGACTCCTCGGCCGACTTGTCGAAGGCACGCACCGGGCTGGCGTCGATGGCGGCGAGGTCGGCCCCGGTCGGCTCCACACCCACGTAGGGTTCGGACGCGCCGATGGAGATCACGTGCGAGACGACCTCGGCGCCGAACGCCTGGCGCAGGAAGTTGCGGGCCACGGTGCCGGCGGCGACGCGGGCCGCAGTCTCCCGGGCGCTGGCCCGCTCGAGTACGGGCCGGGCGTCGTCGAAGCCGTACTTGAGCATGCCGGAGTAGTCGGCGTGGCCGGGGCGCGGACGGGTCAGCGGCGCGTTGCGGGCCTGCCCGGCGAGCAGTTCGGCGTCCACCGGGTCGGCAGACATGATGGTCTCCCACTTGGGCCACTCGGTGTTGCCGATCTCGATGGCCACCGGGCCGCCGAGGGTGTGACCGTGCCGGACGCCGCCGAGGACGGTGACCTTGTCGGCCTCGAACTTCATGCGCGCGCCGCGGCCGTAACCGAGGCGCCGCCGCGCGAGCTGCTCCGAGATGTCGCTCGACGTCACCTCGACGCCGGCGACCATCCCCTCGAGCATCGCGACGAGGGCGGGACCATGGGACTCTCCAGCAGTTATCCAGCGCAGCACAGACCCATCCTTCCACGTGCGCCGCCACCGGCAGGACGCCGCCCCGGTCAAGCCGCCGCCAGGACCGCGGCGACGGCCGCCGCGCACATCGACGGCCCGTGCGGCAGCACCACACCGCGCGGGCGACGCTGTGCCCGTACCCAACCCACGCCGACGACCACGGCGCCCGCCGCGGCGGTGAGCAGCGGCGGCAGCAGGGCGGCCGTCGTCCACGCCGCCGCGCCGCTCGCGCCCGCGGCCGCCCCCAGCCCGGCGGCGAGCTTCACGTCACCCGCGCCGAGACTTCCCGGGGCGGCCAGATGGGCGAGCAGGTACGGCCCGGCCAGCAGCAGCGCCCCGGCGAAGGCAGAGGCCGCGTGTCCCGCTCCTGCGGCGACCGCGAGGACGACGGCGGCGCCCGGCACCGTCAGGACGTTCGGCAGCCGCCGCGCCAACAGGTCGGCCGCGCTCAGGCACACGCACCACCAGATCAGCGCCGCGACGGCGGCCGCACCCGGCGCCGTGGCGGTGGCGAGCACGGCCACGGCGCCACCGGCCGCGCCGGCAGCCTCACACACCCCGCGCGGTGGGCGGCGCTCGGCGAGGCGGGCGACGAGCCGGCGCGCGCCGGCGCCGGCCGCGGCGCCGAGCACGGCGAACAGCAATACGGTCATGGCGGCAGCCTGCCGCGCGCACGGCGCCGGCACGGCGATCTCGTCGCCCGCGGGCGGAATCTGTGGATGGACGGGCCGGGTGTGGACAAACTCGTTGCCGGGACGGATCGGGCCGGACCTGCGAGCATGACCGAATCGTCCCGTCCGCACCCCGGAGGTTCGCATGGAGCTGTCCCGCGTTCTCGAGACCGTCGGCGGCGCCGTCGACGTGGTCGGGGTGGCGGTGATCGTCGTCGGTGCGGCGGTGGCGAGCTGGATCGCCGTGCGGTCCTGGCGCCGCTCCGCCGCCGCGCCGATCTACGAACGCTACCGGCGCGATCTGGGGCGGTCGATCCTGCTCGGCCTCGAATTCCTGGTGGCCGCGGACATCATCAAGACGGTGGCCGTCACCCCCACCTTCACCTCGGTGGGGGTACTGGCGATCATCGTCCTCATCCGGACCTTCCTGAGCTGGTCCCTGCAGCTCGAGATCTCCGGCCGGTGGCCGTGGCAGAACGGCCGGACCGGGCCGCAGGCGGAGGAGCCGTCGGTCAGCTGAGCTCGGCGCGCCGGCGCCGCAGGAAGCCGCGCTCGGCGGCGTTGGCGGTCCGCGCGAGCGCCGCGTCGTACGCCGCGACGGCCTCCGGGATACGGCCGAGCCGGCCGAGCAGATCGGCGCGCACCGCGTGGAACAGGTGGTAGCGATCCAGGTCGAGGGCGTCGACGAGCGCGAGACCCGCGGCGGGGCCGTCGACCTCGGCCACCGCGACCGCCCGGTGCAGGGCGGTGACCGGGGTGGGTGCGACGACGAGCAGCTGATCGTAGAGCGCGACGACCTGCCGCCAGTCGGTCGTCTCGACCGTGAGGGCGTCGCTGTGGACGGCGGCTATCGCGGCCTGGATCTGGTACGGGCCGGGCCGCCCGAGCCGCAGGCAGCGCCGGACGAGGGCCTGTCCCTCGGCGATCCGGTCGCGGTCCCACAGCCTGCGGTCCTGCTCGGCGAGGGGCACCAGATCCCCGTCGGCGTTCGTGCGGGCCGGTCGTCGCGCGTCGGCGAGCAGCAGCAGGGCGAGCAGGCCCAGTATCTCGGGTTCGTCGGGCATCAGCTCGGCCAGCAGGCGGGCGAGCCGGATCGCCTCGGCGCACAGGTCGTCGCGGACCAGCCGGCCCCCACCGGCCGCGGTGTGCCCCTCGGTGAAGACGAGATACACGACGGCGAGCACGGAGCCGAGGCGGGCGGGTAACTCACCGGGGTCCGGGACGCGGTACGGGATGCGGGCGTCGCGGATCTTGCCCTTGGCGCGCACCAGCCGCTGCGCCATCGTCGTCTCCGGGACGAGGAAGGCGCGGGCGATCTCGGCCGTGGTCAGGCCGCCGAGCAACCGCAGCGTGAGGGCGACGCGGGCGGCGGGCGCCAGCGCGGGATGGCAACACGTGAAGATCAGGCGCAGCCGGTCGTCGGGCACGACGGTCTCCTCGCCGTCGGCGGCACCGGCGGTGTTCCCGGACTCGTGCAGCCGGGCGGCCTCGGCGTGCTTGCCGGCGCGGGCCTTCTCCCGGCGGATCCGGTCGATCGCGCGGCGCCGGGCGGTGGTGACGATCCAGCCGGCCGGGCTCGGCGGCAGCCCGTCGGCCGGCCACCGGGCGACGGCGACGGCGAACGCGTCCTGCACGGACTCCTCGGCCAGGTCGATGTCCCCGAAGGCGCGGACGAGCGCGGCGACCGCACGGCCGTGTTCGGCGCGGAACACGCGCGCGATCTCCGCGTCCGTCACCCCGGGCACGGACGCGTCACCCGCAGTGCCCGCCCTGCAGCGGCCGCACCTCGATCGGCAGCGTGATCGCGCGGGCGAGCTTGCGGCCCCACTCGAGCGCGGCGTCGAGATCGGGCGCCTCGATCACGGTGAACCCGCCGATGTGCTCCTTGCCCTCGAGATACGGGCCGTCGGTGGTGAGGATGCCGTCGCCCTCGAGCCGGAGCACCGTGGCGGTGCCCGGGGGGTGCAGGCCCCCGGCGAACACCCAGGCGCCCGCGGCACGCATCTCGGCATCGACGGCCTCGACGTCGCGCATGATCGGGTCGAGGAACTCCGGCGGCGGCGGGTCACCGTCGGGCTGGTAGATGCTCAGCAGGTACTGGGTCATGGCCGATCCTCCTCGCGGTGGCGGTCCCCGGCCCGGTGCCGGTGATCCAACCTGTACACGAACGGCCGGCGCGTGGATCGACATCCGGCGCGGAATTTTTTTTCCTCCGCCGGTCAGCGGGAGGGCCGGCCCTCTTCGGCGGCGCGCTTCACCGCCCCGAGCCGGCGGTCCCAGGCGTCGGCCAACTCGGCGAGCCACCGGGCCGAGCCGTCCAGGGTCTCGGGGCGCGGGGTGTAGAGCACCTCCCGCCCGGCGCGGGCGGCGTCGACCAGGCCCGCGGTCTCGAGGATCTGGAGTTGCTTGACCACGGCCTGGCGCGAGACCGGGACCCGCCCGGCGAGCGTGGTGGCGCTGGCCCTCCCCAGTTCGGCGAGTGAGCCGAGGAGGAGCCGGCGGGTCGGGTCGGCCAGCGCCGCGAGCACCGCGCCGACAGCGGAATCGGCGGGGTCAGGCACTCTCGACGTCCCGTTTGGCGATGTCGAGCTGCTGCCGCCAGCCATCGGTGTTGCCCTCGAACGCCTCGCGGCGCTGTTCGGGGGTCCGGTCCAGGGCGCCGAATCCGCTCTCGACGACACGCAGGACGGTGCCGCCGCCGACCTCGGTGAGGAAGAACTCGACGAGAGTGGTGGCGCCGTCACGGGGCGGCTCGTCGATCACCGCCGAGCAGCGGTACGCGAGGTACCGGGGCTCGTCGGACGCCACCCGGTACATCGGGAAGTTCCCGTACCGCGGGTCGTGGACGACGATCAGGTCGCCGTCGGTGGTGACAGTGTGCCCGGAACGGTCGCCGTCGCCGATCCACCAGCCGGGCCGGGCGACGAGCTGCCACACCCGTGCGGCGGGCGCCTCGATGCGGATCTCCCGTTCGATGCGATCCTGCGTGTCCATGGGAGCCTCCTCGTCCGATGACATGCAACTTCATGGTTGCACCTACCCGGGCGATGTGCAACCGGACGGTAGCACATACCGATCGGTCAGCCGGCGACGGCCGCCGCCATCGCCGCCCGCGGGGCGGGCCGACCGGTGAACTGCTCGACCTGGCCGAACGCCTGGTGCAGCAGCATCTGCAGGCCACTCACGACGACCGAGCCGTGCGCCGCGGCGGCCTCGGCGAGTGGCGTGGGCCACGGGTCGTAGATCGCGTCGAGGACGAACGGCGCGCGACCGAGCTGCTGCGCGCAGGGCGCGGCCGCTGCCGCCGGCACGGTGCTCACCAGCGCGCCCGCGGCCGCGCACACCTCCCCGAGTTCCGGGGCGTCGAACGGCAGCCAGCGCGGCTTCGTGCCCACCGCCTCGGCGCAGTCGAACGTCTCGGCGGCCCGGGCCTCGCTACGGGCGACGACGGTCACCGACGCGACCCCGAGCTCGGCGAGCCCCACGAGGGCCGGGCGCGCGGTCCCGCCGGCCCCGACCACCACCGCCGAGGCGCCGGTCAGATCCCCGACGCCGGCGGCGCGCAGCGCGCCGGTGACGCCGTCGACGTCGGTACAGTCGGCCCGCCAGCCGTCCGCGGTCCGCACCAGGGTGTTCGCCGAGCCGATCAGCACCGCCCGGTCGGTGCGCTCGGTGGCGAACTCGAGCGCCGCGAACTTGCCGGGCATCGTCACCGACACCCCGACCCACTCGGGGCCGAGCCCCGCCACAAGGGCCGGCAGCTGCTCGCCGGTGCATTCGATGCGCTCGTACGTCCAGTCCGTCAGTCCCAGCGCCCGGTAGGCTGCCAGGTGCAACAGCGGGGACTTCGAATGCGCGATGGGGCTGCCGAGGACCGCGGCCTTGCGGCCGCCGGTCACGATGTCATCTGCCACTGTCGAGGATTCCGCTTTCCAGAGCCTGCTGCGTGTTCGTCAGGTGTTCGTCGTAGCTGTTGGTGAACAGGGTCGTGCCCTGGGCGTCGATGGTCACGAAGTACGTCCAGTCCCCCGCCTCCGGGTTCTCCACGGCCTGCAGCGCCTCGATGCTCGGCGACGAGATCGGCGTGGCGGGCAGTCCGGGGCTCGCGTACGTGTTCCAGGGGGTGACCTGCGCCCGGTCGGCGTCGGTGGTCGCCAGCTCGGTTTCGTCGAGGGCGTAGTTGACCGTCGAGTCGAACTGCAGCGGCTGCCCGATCTTCAGGCGGTTGAGGATCACCCGCGCGACCTTCGCGAAATCGTCCGGCAGCGCCTCGCGTTCGACGAGGGACGCGGCGACGAGCATCTCGTACGGGGTCAGCCCGACCTTCGCCGCGGCCTGGGTGATGCCCGTCTCGTCGTAGCGCTGCGCGCTGGTGGAGACGAGATAGCGCAGGATCTCGGCGGCCCCGGCACTGGGGTCGAAGTCCCAGCGGCCCGCCGCGATGAGTCCCTCGAGCTGACGGTTGCGGTCCGGCACGTTCGTGACCGCGCCCCGCGCCCATTCCGGCACGCCGAGCCCGGCGAGGTCGGTGCTGGCGCCGGCCGCGTCGAGCTCCTCGTACGTCAGGCAGGTGCGCTGCCCGTCGCGGTCGAGGCAGCTGGCCTCCGCGATGAGGGTGTAGATGCCCTTTCGCACCGCGCCGGTGTTGACGTCGCGGATGTCGTGCAGCTGCCGGCCCTCGGAGATCACCACCGCGCCCACCCGGTTCGCGGGGTCGACCAGGGCGGCGACGGCCTCGCGGGCGGGAAGCCGGCTGGCGAGCGAGTAGAAGCCTGGCTGCAGCGAGTTCATGCCGGGGTTCTGGACGGCGGCGTTGTAGAAGGCATCGGAACTGGCGACGATGTCCGCCTCCTTGAACGCGGCACCGATCTGCTCGGCCGTGTCGCCCGGGTGCACCTGCACTACGACGGCGGGACCGCCCGCACCGGTGTAGTCGGGCGGCAGGTCGGGGCCGGTGAATTTCTGGTAGGCGAAGAATCCGCCGCCGAGGAGCAGGACCAGCACGGCCGCGACGGCGAGGATCCCGACGATCCGGCCGCGAGTGCGGCGGGCGTGGGCCGAGCGGGCGTGGGCCCGGCGGGCCGGCGACACCCCGACGGGTTCGGGCGCGGCGCGGTCGGCGGAGTCGGTCCAGTCCTGCCCGGCGGCGGGCGTCTCGGCGTATCCGCGAGGGTCGTCGTCCACCGCGGCGTAGCCGAACTGGTCGTAGCCCGATTCGTCGTAGGTCGGCCGCTGCTCCTGGTCGTCGTACCGGTAGGCGCCCGGCTCGGGGTCGTACCCGTCGTGGTCGCGCGGGTCGTAACCCCGGGGCTCGTAGCCCTGCGTCTCGTAGGTCCGGGCCTCGAAGACCTGGGTTTCGTGGCCCGGCCCGTCGGAGGGCTGCCGGCCGTGGGGATCGAGGTCCTGCCCGTCGTGGCGGGGGCCGGGCTGCGACGGGGCGCCGGGGGTGTAGTCGTCGAGCCGGTAGACGTGCTCGGTGGTCGGCGCATCGTCGAAGGGATGCCCGGGGTGCCCGTCGGCCGGATGCGGTGGGGGCTCGTAGCCGTAGCCGGCCCCGGCCGGGGCCGGCGGCTCCGGGACCTCGGGCCCCGGAGACCCGTGCCGCGGCCGGTACCACTCGTCCTGCTGCGCGGGTCCGAAGCCGGAGCGCTCCCCGGGGACGTCGTGGTCCGCCCCGGTGGACTCGTCGTCCGACCGCCCGTGCCGGCTCACTGCCCGCTCCCCGGCTTGCCGTCCTCGGCCACGTTCACAACTGCACTCCGCTCGTCCAACCAACCCTGCAAGATGGCGACGGCGGCGGCCTGGTCGATCACCGGCCGCGCACCGCGCGCGCTGACTCCGCTCTCGCGGAGCGCCCGCGCCGCAGTGACCGTCGTGAATCGTTCGTCGGCCATCCGCACGGGGATCCCGGTCAGGCGCCGGCGCAGCCGTCCCGCGAAATCACGGGCCAGTTTCGCGGCCTTGCCGGGCTCCCCGCGCAGGGTCTGCGGCAGTCCGACGATAACCTCCACGGCCTCGTACTCCGTGACGATGTCCACAATGCGCCGGATATCCGGCGCGTCGGACCCGCGTTCCTTCGAGCGGGGCACGGTCTCGACCGGGGTGGCCAGGATGCCGTCGGGGTCGGACGAGGCGACCCCGATCCGGACACTTCCGACATCGATGCCGATGCGGCGGCCGCGGCCGGGGTCGTCGACGCCCGGACGGTCGGGACCGGCGAAGTCGGCCACCGTCAGCCGGCCAGCTCGCTCAGCCGGGCCCGGAACGCGGTCAACGCCGCGGGGATCCCGGCCGGATCGGAGCCGGATCCCTGCGCCATGTCGGGCTTGCCGCCGCCGCGGCCACCGATGGCGGGCCCGAAGCTCGACACCAGGTCGCCGGCCTTGATGCCCCTGGCCTGGGCCGCCTTGGTGGTGGCGACGACGAACGGCACCTTGCCGTCGGCGGAACCGAGCAGCAGCACCACGGCGGGCTCGCTGCCGAGCCGGCCGCGGACGTCGGAGGCGAGGCTGCGCAGGTCGTTCCCGGCCACACCCTCGGGGGCGGCCTCGGCGACGACGAGCAGATCCCCGGTGCGCCGCGCCTTCTCGGCGAAGGTGCCGGCCGAGGCGAGCACCGCGGCGGCACGGGTGCGTTCGAGCTCCTTCTCGGCCACCTTCAGCCGCTCGATCAGGGATTCGACCCGGGCGGGCACCTCCTCGGAGGGCACCCTCAGGGTCGAGGAGAGACCCGCGAGCAGCGCCCGCTCCTTGGCCAGGTGCCGGTACGAGTCCAGGCCGACGTACGCCTCGACGCGGCGCACGCCCGAACCGACGGACTGCTCGCCGAGCAGGGTGACCGTGCCGACGTGGGAGGAGTGCTCGACGTGGGTGCCGCCGCACAGCTCCATCGAGAACGGGCCGCCGATCTCCACGACGCGGACCTCGTCGCCGTAGTTCTCGCCGAAGAGCGCCATCGCGCCCATCTTCTTGGCCTTGTCCAGGTCCGTAACGAAGGTGTTCACCGGGTAGTTCGCGGCGACGGCCTCGTTGGTGACGGCCTCGATGTCGGTCTTCTGCTGCTCGCTGAGCGCGCCGGGCCAGGAGAAGTCGAACCGCAGGTAGCCCGGCTTGTTCAGCGAGCCGGCCTGCACGGCGTTGGGGCCGAGGACCTCACGCAGCGCGGCGTGGACCAGGTGGGTACCCGAGTGGCCCTGGGTGGCGCCCTTGCGCCAGGACGGATCGACCTGCACGAGCACGGCGTCGCCCTCGGTGACCTGTCCCTCGAGCACGGTCACCTTGTGCACCCACAGCTGCTTGGCGATCTTCTGGACGTCGTTGACCTTGATGCGCAGGCCGCCGGCGGTGATGGAACCGACGTCGGCGATCTGACCGCCGGACTCGGCGTAGAGGGGGCTGCGGTCGAGGATCAGCTCGACCTCCTGGCCGGCCTGCGCCGCGTGCAGCCGCTCGCCGCCGGTGATGACCGCCAGCACCGTCGCCTCGGTCACCAGCTCGGTGAAGCCGGTGAACTCGGTCGGGCCCCGGTCGAGCAGCTCCTTGTAGACGGTCAGGTCGGCGTGGGCGTGTTTGCGGGCGCGGGCGTCGTCCTTCGCGCGCTGGCGCTGCTCGGCCATGAGGGAACGGAACCCGTCCTCGTCGACGGTCAGGCCCGCCTCGGAGGCCATCTCCAGCGTCAGGTCGATGGGGAATCCGTAGGTGTCGTGCAAGGTGAAGGCCTCGGTGCCGCCGAGGACGGATTTGCCCTGCGCCTTCGCGGTCTCGACCGCGCCCTCGAACAGCTTGCTGCCGGTGCCCAGGGTCTTGAGGAACGCGGTCTCCTCGCCGACGGCGACGGTCTCGATGCGCGAGAAGTCCGTGGCCAGTTCCGGGTAGGACGGGCTCATGGTGTCGCGGACGACGGCCATGAACTCGGCCATCGTCGGCGTGTCGGCGCCGAGCAGCCGCGCCGAGCGCACGATCCGGCGCAGCAGGCGGCGCAGCACGTAGCCGCGACCGTCGTTGCCGGGGTTGACGCCGTCGACGATGAGCATCGCGGCGGTGCGGGCGTGGTCGGCGATGACGCGGAACCGCACGTCGGAGGCGTGGTCGGCGCCGTAGACGCTGCCGGTCAGCTCGGCGGCCTTGTCGATGACCGGGCGCAGCAGGTCGGTCTCGTAGACGTTCTCGACGCCCTGGAGCAGGAACGCGACGCGCTCGACGCCCATGCCGGTGTCGATGTTCTTCTTCGGCAGCGGCCCGAGGATCGGGTAGCCCTCCTTGGCGCCGCCCTCACCGCGCTCGTTCTGCATGAACACGAGATTCCAGATCTCGATGTAGCGGTCCTCGTCGGCCTCGGGACCGCCCGGGGCGCCGTACTCGGGGCCGCGGTCGTAGAAGATCTCCGAGCAGGGGCCACACGGGCCGGGGATGCCCATGGACCAGTAGTTGTCCTTCATGCCGCGACGCTGGATGCGCTCGGCGGGGACGCCGATCTTGTCGTGCCAGATCGAGTACGCCTCGTCGTCGTCCAGATACACTGTCGCCCAGAGCTTCTCGGGATCGATGCCGTAGCCGCCGTCCTCGGCGGAGCTGGTCAGCAGCGACCACGCATGGCCTATCGCCTCTTCCTTGAAATAGTCGCCGAACGAGAAGTTGCCGGCCATCTGGAAGAACGTGTTGTGCCGGGTGGTGATGCCCACCTCCTCGATGTCGAGGGTGCGCACGCACTTCTGCACCGATGTCGCGGTGCTGAACGGCGGGGTCTGCTGGCCGAGGAAGTAGGGCACGAACGGGACCATGCCGGCGTTGACGAACAGCAGGTTCGGGTCGGCGAGGATCAGCGACGCGCTGGGCACCTCGGTGTGGCCGGCCTTCACGAAGTGGTCGAGAAAGCGCCTGCGGATCTCGTGGGTCTGCACGTCGATGGTCCTCTTGTCTGACGGTGTGGGCTGCCGAACCCGCGCGGGCACGGCGAATCGGCCATCGTTCAGCTTATCGCGCGGGCGACGGTGGCCGTTCTCACCACCCGCGCCGCTCCGTCCCCCGGCCGGGGGACGAGCGAATGTATCGTTCACCTCCGTAGTCCGACAGCATGGCTCATTCGCTCGGCGCCTGCCGGGCGCGACCTGCGGCTCAGCGGTGCCCCTACCGTTCGCCGCGCACGATCCGGCGCAGCTTGGGCACCCGCTGCGCCAGCTCGCGCTCGGTGCCGTGGCCGGTCGGGGTGTAGTAGTCGACGCCGACGAGTTCGTCGGGCGCGTACTGCTGCGCCAGCACTCCGTCGGGGTGGTCGTGCGGGTAGCGGTAGCCGACGGCGTTTCCGAGCTGCTGGGCGCCGGCGTAGTGGCCGTCGCGCAGATGCGCCGGCACCGACCCGGACCGTCCGGCCTTGACGTCGGCGATCGCGGCGCCGAGCGCGGCGGTCACCGCACCCGACTTGGGGGCGGTCGCGATGTGGATGGTGGCCTGCGCCAGGGCGAGCTGCGCCTCGGGCATGCCGACGAGCTGCACGACCTGCGCGGCCGCCGTCGCGGTCTGCAGCGCGGTCGGATCGGCCATGCCGACCTCCTCGCTGGCCTGGATCATCAGCCGCCGCGCGATGAACCGCGGGTCCTCCCCCGCGACGATCATCTGCGCGAGATAGTGCAGCGCCGCGTCGACGTCGGAGCCGCGCAGCGACTTGATGAACGCGCTCGCGACGTCGTAGTGCTGGTCGCCGTCGCGGTCGTAGCGCACCGCGGCCTTGTCGATGCTCGACTCGACGGTCGGCAGGTCGATCGTCGCGCCCGTACCGCCGCGGTCGAGCGCGGTCTCGGCCGCCGCCTCGAGCGCGGTCAGCGCGCGACGTGCGTCTCCGCCCGCGAGCCGCACCAGGTGGTCGAGCGCGTCGTCGGTGATCTCCACGCCGCCGCCGAGACCGCGTTCGTCGGTGCGGGCCCGCTCGAGCAGGGCCCGGATGTCGTCCGGGCCCAGCGGCTGCAACTGCAGCACCAGCGAGCGGGACAGCAGCGGGGCGACGACGGAGAACGACGGATTCTCGGTGGTGGCCGCCACCAGCAGCACGATCCGGTTCTCCACGGCGGCGAGCAGCGCGTCCTGCTGGGTCTTGGAGAAGCGGTGCACCTCGTCGATGAAGAGCACGGTCTGCTCACCGGCGCTCAGGCGGCGGCGGGCCAGGTCGATCACGGCCCGCACGTCCTTGACGCCGGCCGACAGCGCGGACAGCGCCTCGAAGCGGCGGCCGGTGGCACCGGAGATGAGGGAGGCCAGGGTGGTCTTGCCGGTCCCGGGCGGTCCGTAGAGCACGACGGACGCGGCGCCGGAGCCCTCGACGAGCCGGCGCAACGGCGCACCGGGGGCGAGCAGGTGCTGCTGGCCGACGACTTCGCCCAGGTCGGCCGGGCGCATGCGTGCGGCGAGCGGCGCGTTCGGTCCGGCACCGCGGGACGGGCGCGACGCCGGTGGTACGGGTGCGGGGTCGGGCTCGGTCGGGCGGGGGGTCTCGAACAGGGCGTCCGGTCCGGCTGGTTCCTCCGCTCCGAAGAAGGTGCTCACCCCACGAAGCTACCGTCCCGGCCCGACGGCGGGTCGGGCCGACGGCGCGTGAACCGGCCGTGAACGTTCGGGACATTCCGTCGCGGTACTTGCTCATCGCGGGGCACGCTGGTCTGATCGTCCGGTGCCCCTCACCGAATCCCGTGTCGTGTCGCGACGGACCGCGCTGCGCGCGGGCGGCGTGGCCCTCGGCGCCGCGGCCCTGGCGGCCGTCTCCGCCTCTCCCGCCGCGGCGGAGAGCGCCGTGTTCGCGCACGGCGTGGCCTCCGGCGATCCGCTGCCCGACCGGGTGATCCTGTGGACCCGCGTCACCCCCGCCCCGGACGCCGTGCCCGGTTCCGGCCTCGGCGCCGCGACGACGGTCCGCTGGGAGATCGCCACCGACGGCGACCTCGGCGACGTGGTGGCCTCCGGGTCCGTGACGACGTCCCCCGCGTCCGACCACACGGTCAAGGTCGATGCGACGGGCCTCGAGCCGGACACCGCCTACTTCTACCGCTTCACCGCCGGCGACGCGGCCTCCCCGGTCGGCCGCACCCGCACCGCACCCGAGCCGGGGGCCGAGCTGGCCCGCCTACGGTTCGCGGTGGTCTCGTGCTCGAACTGGGAGGCCGGGTTCTTCGGCGTCTACCGGCACCTGGCGGCACGCCCGGACCTCGACGCCGTCGTGCACCTCGGCGACTACCTGTACGAGTACGGCACCGGCGAATACGCCTCCCGCGGCAACCGGGTGGTGCGCCCGCACGACCCGCGGCACGAGATCGTCACCCTGGCCGACTACCGGATCCGGCACGGCCAGTACAAGAGCGACCCCGACCTGCAGCAGCTGCACGCGCTGCTGCCGTGGATCGTGGTGTGGGACGACCACGAGAGCGCCAACGACGCGTGGTCCGGCGGCGCGCAGAACCACGACCCCGCCGTCGAGGGAGCCTGGGCGGCGCGACGGGCCGCGGCCCTGCAGGCCTACCTGGAGTGGCAGCCCCTCCGGCCGGGCGGCACCGCCGACGCGCCCCGGCTGTACCGGCGGCTGCAGTTCGGGGACCTGGCCGAGCTGTCGATGCTGGATCTGCGCAGCTATCGCACCGAGCAGGTGAACGGGCGCCGCATCGACGACCCGGCGCGCACCATCACCGGCGCGGAGCAGATGGCGTGGCTGACCGCGGGCGTGACGAGTTCGCGCACGCGATGGCAGCTCATCGGGAACCCGGTGATGATCGCCCCGGTGCTGCTGCCGCCGCTGGACGAGCGGACCACGGCGGCGCTGACCGCCGTCGCGGGGATTCCCGCGGCGGGGGCACCGTTCAACGTCGACCAGTGGGACGGCTATCCCGCGGACCGGCGACGGCTGCTCGACGCGATTCGTGCCTCCGGCCGCGACGTGGTGTTCCTCACCGGCGACATCCACTCGTCGTGGGCCGCCGACATCCCCGTCGACGCCGCGAACTACCCCGGCGCGGGCACCGTGGCCACCGAACTGGTGGTGCCGTCCGTGACCTCGGCGAACATCGACGAGATGCTGGGCGTCGCGCCCCGCACCGTCACCCCGTCGATCGAGGCGGCGGTGCTGACGACGAACCACCACATCCGGTACGTCGAACTGGATTCGCACGGCTTCGGTGTCCTCGACGTGACACCCGAGGCGGTGCAGATGGACTGGCTGTACGTGCTCGATCCGGCCGACCCGGGCACCGGCGTGCGGTACGGCACGAGCCGGCGGGTCGCCGCCGGCACGCCGCGGCTGGAGCCGGCGGCCGCGCTCGATCCGGGTGCGCACGGCCGGCAGGCCCGCCCGTGACGCGATCCGCCGGAGCGATCGACCGGCGCACGATGCTCGCCGGCACGGCGGTGCTGACCGGCGCGGCCCTGATCGGCACGGCTCCGGCCCCGATCGGCACCGCTCCGGCCCGGGCCGCGACGCCGTCGGCGCTGCTGCCGGACGCGGACGTGCACGTCCTCGTCGTCGACGGGATGCGCCCGGACGAGCTCGCGCCGGATCTCACGCCGCATCTCGTCGCGCTCGCCGACGCCGGCACCCGGTACACCGCGGCCCGGGCGATCTCGGTGGCCGAGACGCTACCGAACCACGCGGCGATGATGACGGGTGTGCTGCCGCACCGGAACGGGGTGCCCGCCAACTCGATCTTCGACCCGGTGCTCGGCCGTCCCCGGGACCTCGACCGGCCGACCGACCTGCGCGCCGGGACGGTGCTCGACCGGCTGCCCCGCGAGCTGGGGCTGACGACCGCGAGCGTGCTGTCCAAGCGGTACCTGCACGGCCTGTTCGGCGGCCGCGCGTCGGTGGCGTGGGATCCGGTGCCGCTGCTGCCGCTCACCGAACACGCGCCGGACCGGTTCACCGTCGACGCGCTGATCTCCGTGGTGGACGAGCGGTCGCCGCGGTTCACGTTCACCAACCTCGGCGACGTGGACCGCGTCGGGCACCTGGACGTGCTCGGCGCGTCGCTGCGGCTCGCGCGTACCGCGGCGCTGCGCTCGGCGGACGAGCAGGTGGCCCGGTTCGCGGGGTTCCTGCGCGCGACGGGACGGTGGGACCGCTCGGTGCTGGTGGTGCTGGCCGACCACGGGATGGACTGGTCGGCGCCGGACCAGCTGATCGGCCTCGTCGACGTGCTCGGCGCCGACCCGCTGCTCGCCGGATCGGTGCGCACCGCCCAGAACGGCGGGGCGAACCTGCTGTACTGGGTCGGCGATCCGGCAGCCCGGGTGGACGCGGTGGCGCGGATGCGGGAGGTGGCCGCCGCCGTCCCGGGCGTGGCCGCGCTGTACGCGGGTGCAGATCTGGGTCTCGGCGCCGTTGCGGGTGATCTGGTGGCGTTGTGCGACGCGGGGTGGCGGTTCTCCGATCCGAGCCCGTTGTCGAATCCGATTCCGGGCAATCACGGTCACGCCGCGACCGTCGAGATCCCGTTCTTCGTCGCCGGCGGGCACGCGAGTATCCGACGCGGCCGCACGGTCGCCGACCCCGTGCGCACCCTCGACGTCGCCCCGACCGTCGCGGCGCTGTTCGGGTTGGCCGAGCCGGCGGGCGGCTGGGACGGCCGCGCCGCGACGCACGCCTTCGCCGGGTGAGGCGGCACCTCCACGGCCCTTCCGCCGGTCGCCGTCGCGCGCGACAATGGAAGTGCAGTAACCGTTTTCAACGGAGGAGGCAGTGATGACCACTGCACGCGACATCATGCACCGCGACGCGGTCTGCATCGGCGAACACGACACCCTCGAGACCGCGGCTCGGCGGATGCGGGAACTGGACATCGGCGCGTTGCCGATCTGCGGCGACGACGACCGGCTGCACGGCATCATCACCGATCGCGACATCGTGCTCGAGTGCGTGGCCGCGGGCGGCGACCCGAGTTCCATGACGGCCGGTGAGCTCGCCCAGGGCAAGCCCTATGTGGTCGACGCGGACGCGGACGTCGACCGGGTCCTCACGGTGATGGAGGAACACCGCATCCGCAGGCTGCCGGTGGTCGAGGAGCATCGGCTGATCGGCATGATCAGCGAGGCCGACCTGGCCACGCATCTGTCCGAGTCGGAGGTGGGCCGGTTCGTCGAGGCCATCTGCGCGCGTACCGCGCTCTAGGCGGGCCGGACGTACCGCGCCGTAGGCGGGCCGGGGCGTACCGCGCCGTAGGCGGGCCGGGGCGTACCGCGGTCAGTCGCCGACGCGCTGCTCGAGACGCTCGAGGACGTCTCGAGCATGCCCGGCGATGTCGTCGTGTCCTGTGTCGGCGGCGAAGTCGGCGAGCAGCGCCCAGCGGCTGCGCAGCGCGTCGGCCCACGGCACGGACAGGTGGTGGTCGCGCACTGCCGCGATGCGGGCATGGTCCTCGGGGACGAACAGGTAGGTGCTCAGCCACACCCATGCGAGCTGCGCGTCGAGCAACCGTTCGGCGAGCACCTCGTCGAAGCCGAGCGAGGGCCACATGCCCACCACCTCGGCGCGCCACGCGTCGGCCATCGCGCGGGCCCGCTCGAGCGTGAGCGGTGCCTTGCACAGGCACGCCGGAAAGGAGGTCAGGGCGTAGGCGATGTCGAGAGTGGCGTCGCGGAAGCCGCCCCACTCGTAGTCGAGGAACTGCACGCCCTCGTCGCCGACGACGATGTTGTCCGGGCACAGGTCCGAGGGGCTGAAGGCCCGGAACCGGCCGGCGGTGAACAGTTTCGCGGCCCGCTCGGCGCGGTCGACCACGCTCTGCGGCACCTCGAGGCCGAACTCGGTGGCGAAGCGGTCGGGCAGCCCGCGCAGCGCGCTGGTGGCCTGCTCGACGACGGCGTCGGCGAAGTGCGCCACCTCGGCACGGCGCAGCAGGGCGGCGAAGTCCTCCTCGCGCCCGACGGTCGCGGCGTGCATCCGGCCGAGGGCCTGGGCGAACGCCATGAGGGTGTTGGTGACGGTGTCGGTGTCGTCGCTGCGCAGCAGCGTGGCGATCGGGGTCGCGTCACCGAGGTCGCTGAGCACCAGCAGCCGCGAGTCGAAGTCGTAGGCCAGCAGTTCGGCGCCCGGCCGGTCGTCCTTGGCCAGGGCGGTGGCGAACTGGTAGGACACCGCCTCGCGGAGGAACGCGACCTCGTCGTCGGTGGCGGCGCCACGGAAGCCCACCCGCCGGTCGGCGTGCGGGGGCACCTGCTTGAGCACCAGGGTGCGCGGCAGGGAGAACGGGTTCGCCGCGACCCGGACGCGCAGGACCACCGAGCGGCCACTGCCGCCGAGATCCACCGGATCGGCCAGGGTCACGGGTGCGCCGGTGCGCCGGGTCAGCAGCCTTTCGGCCGCCTCCACCACTTCCGACATGGGCTCCGCCAATGTTGCAGTCATCGCCTGACAATCTACCCGGTTCGGGCGACGATCAGTTCGTGCACGAACCGCATCTTGACCAAAACGTGCGGGGGCAGCACGAACGGATACAGGTCGGCGTGACCCATGGACCGGTTGACCATGTTCAGCGACCAGGCCAGCGGCAACCAGCGCTCGAGGAGCTTGTCGAAGCCGGCCGGACCGGGCTGGGGCCGGTCCAGGGCGGCGCCGGCGGGTGCGAACCCGAACCCGGCTGCGGTGTCCAGCGCGTCCCGCATGTGCAGATAGTGCGCGAACGTCTCGGCCCAGTCCTCGGCCGGATGCATCGTCGCGTACGAGGAGACGAACTCGGCCTCCCACCCGTCGGGCGCCCCCTCGGAGTAGTGCCGGTCCAGCGCCGCCTGGTAGTCGGCGTCGGGGTCGCCGAACAGCGCTTCGAACCGGGCCCGCAGGGCGGGGGTGCCGATCAGGACCATCTGGTAGTAGTGCCCGATCTCGTGCCGGAAGTGGCCCAGCAGGGTGCGGTACGGCTCGCCCATCTCGATCCGCAGCTGCTCACGGTGCACGTCGTCGCCCTCGGCGAGATCGAGGGAGATCACTCCCGACGCGTGGCCGGTGAGGACCTGCTCGTCACGGCTCGACAGCAGGTCGAACGCGAGGCCGGTGTCCGGGTCGGTGTCGCGGCCGGTGAGCGGCAGGCCGAGTTCGGTGAGTTCGACGATCAGCCGGCGCTTGGCGGCCTCCGCATCGGCGAACGCCGCCAGCGCCTCGGGGTCGTCGTCGGCCGGGCGGGTGCGGGTGAGCCGGCACGACCGGCACAGGCCGGGTTCGTCGCGGCCGACGATCCAGTTGCAGCGGGCCAGGTGCAGGTTGTCGCACAGCCGGTAGCGGTGGGCGGGCACCGCACCGGAGGCCGGACCGTCGGCGTCGTCCTCGGGCAGGATCGCGACCATCGAGACGGTGCCGAGGTCGAAGCCGATCGCGCTGCCGCAGCGCAGGCAGACCGAGTTCTCGAAGGCCAGTTGCTGCCCGCACATCGGGCACGAGAAGTCACGCATCGGCCGCTCCTGTCCGTTCGGGGTCGGTATTGTCGCCGCCGGCGGGCGCGAGCGGCGCCACGTCGACGGACACGTCGATGGTGCTGTCCTTGGCCTCGGTGTAGATCACCCCGCGCAGCGGCGGCACGTCGGCGTAGTCGCGGCCCCACGCGACGGTGGTGTACCGCTCGTCCACGAGCTGGTCGTTGGTCGGGTCGAAGGCGAGCCACGTGCCGCCGGGCAGCCACACCGCCGCCCAGGCGTGCGTCGCGTCGATACCCACCATGCGTTCGCGTCCGGGGGGCGGATCGGTGGCGAGGTAACCGGACACGTAGCGGGCGGCGAGGCCGTGCGCGCGCAGGCAGGCGAGGGCCAGGCGCGCGAAGTCCTGGCACACGCCGGAGCGCGCGACCAGGACCTCGGCGACGCGCGTGGACACCGACGTGGATCCGGAGTGGTAGGCGAAGTCGGTGAAGATGCGGTGGGTGAGTTCGGTGATCGCCTCGACCAGCGGCCGGCCCGGAGAGAAGGTGGGCGCGGCGTAGGCGAGTACCTCGGCGTCGATCTCGGGCGGGTCGAGGTCCAGGACGAAGTCGGTGGCCAGGGCGCCGGACGTGCCGACCGGCCGCGCCGACTCCCACGGCGCGACGGCGGGACCGGCGACCAACCGTGCCGGATCCGGCGGGGTCACCGTGACCTCGGACTCCGCGGTGACGACGAGCGTGTCGTGGGGTTCGGCGACGTGGAAGTAGACGTCGCGGTTGCCCCACAGGTCCGCCCCGACCGACGTGTCGGCCGGGGCGGGGTCGACGGTGACGCTGCCCGAGACGACCCGCTGGTTGTCGGTGTCACGGGGCAGCAGGTAGCCGCGGCCGTACGAGGAGGTCACCACGCCGGAGTACCGGTAGGTGGTGCGATGCACGATGCGGTACCGGCGCAGGGCGGGGTCGAACGGATCGGTCACGGCAGGGTCCTCCGCTGGGCGCCGCCCCACAGCGGCCGGGTGCCGCCGGGCAGCGACAGCGGCCCGCGCAGCAGCTGCTCGGCGAGTTGCTCGAGCCCGGTGTGGACGGCCGCGAGGAGATCGGCGAGCTCGCGGCGGACGCCGTCGGTGGCGGTCTCGAGATCGACCGGGTTCACCCGGCGCAGCCGGGTCAGCAGCTCGTCGGCGAGGCGTTCGGGCGGGGTCGACCCGGAGGCGTCGGGCAGCGCCCGCAGGTTCTCGCGCAGCCGTTCGAGCACCCACGCCAGCGAGCGGGGGTTGGTGGTGTCGAGCAGCAGCAGCTGCGCGACGGCGGCCGGGCGCACCCGGTGGTTGCGGCGACGGTAGGTCACCGAGCTCTCCGCGGCGCCGAGCACCGTCTCCATCAGCGCCCGGTCGGTGGCGGCGTCGCGGACGACGGTGAGGGTGGTCGCCAGCAGTGTGGTCAGCGACAGCGCCCGCTCGATCCGCTTGCCGAGGTCCATCACGTGCCAGCCCAGGTCACGGACCATCGATTCGGCCCCGAGCCCGGACAGGGCGAGCATCCCGGCGAGGACGGCCGACTGGGTGGCGCCGAGCAGGGAGCCGTCGTCGTCGGGGTCCTCGGCGAGCGCGTCGAGGGCGCGCTGGACGTCGGCGAGCACCGCCCACGTGTCGTTGGAGAGCTGGTCGCGCACGGCCCGCGCCGCCTGGTCGAGTCCGGCGAACGACTGGGCGAGCGAGCCGAGCCGTTCCGGATCGACGGCCATGGAGCGGAATTCCGCCGTGGCGGAGTGGTAGTCGTCCATGACGTCGGCACCGGTGAGCTGCGCCGCGATCGCCGGTCCGGGGGCCGCGGCGGTGAGCGCCGTCAGCAGCACGGGCAGGCACTCGCTGCCCGGCAGCCAGGGCCGGAAGCGGTAGTCCTGGTAGCGCTCGCGGACCGCGACGAGCAGGCGGGCGGTGTCCTCGGCACGCTCGCCGTAGCGGCCCAACCAGAACAGGTCGTTGAGCACGCGCGGCGAGGCGACGACGTCGACGGGCGGGACGGCGAAGGTGGACACCTCCTCCCCGGCCGGAACGCTCGTCGCGCCGGTGGTGGCCGTGGGCGCGGCGGTGCGCACCCACACGTCCTTGGCGACGACGCGCATCGGCGCCCGCGTGCGCGGCGTCGCGCCCGGGACGACGATCTCGCCGAGCCCACCGGGCATCGGGGTGAATCCGACCCGCTGGGCGACGGTGAACAATCGGACGCCGACCGGCGCGGCACCGAGCCCGCCGGAGAATCCGGACAGCGACGGGACGTACGAGTGGTCGGGAATCTCCTGGCCGACCCACCGCCCCGGCTGCGCTCGCACCTGGGCGAGCAGGCCCTCGCGGTGTTGCGCGTCGAGGCTGCCGACCATCACCGACCGGGTGGTGACCGCCGACCGCAGCACCAGCCGCTCGAACCTCTCCGTCAGGGCCGCCACCCCGGCCGGGGTGCCGCCCCAGTACGCGGGGACCGGCTCGAGCAGCATGTCCTCGTCGAGCAGCGCCCGGCACAGCGACGGCAGGAACTCCGCCAGGGCCGGATTCTCGAGCACCCCGCTGCCGAGGGTGTTGACGACGGTGACGGCGCCGCGCCGCACCACCTCCACGAGCCCGACCACGCCGAGCCGCGAGTCCGGCCGCAGGTCGAGCGGGTCCGCGTAGGCGGCGTCGACGCGGCGCAGCACGACGTCGACGCGGGTGAGCGAGCCGAGCGAGCGCATCCACAACCGGCCGTCGCGCACCACCAGGTCGGCGGCCTCGACCAGCGGGAACCCGAGGACGCCCGCCACGTGGGCCTGATCGAAGGCGGTCTCGGAGTGCGCGCCCGGGCCGAGGACGACCACCACCGGGTCCTCCGCGCCGGCGGGTGCGGCCTCGCGCAGCGCGAGCCGCATCGCCTCGACGAACGGCGACAGCGGCCGTGGTTCGCCGCCTGGTACAGGTCGGGCATGGCGCGTGCCGTCACCCGCCGGTCGGCGAGGGCGTACCCGGCGCCGGACGGCGCCTGCGTGTGGTCCCGCACCACCCGGAACCGGCCGTCGCGGGCACGGGCGACGTCGACCGCGTGGAAGAACAGCTGATGCGGCCCGGGGAGCGAGAGCCCGTGCGCGGCCCGCACGTAACCGCGATGGCCGAACACCAGTTGCGGGGGCAGCAGTCCCTCCCGGAGCGTGCGCATCGTCCCGTACAGGTCGGCGAGCAGCGCGTCGAGCAGCCGTGAGCGCTGCAGCAGGCCCCGCTCGAGGGCGCCCCACTCATCGGCGGAAAGGACGAACGGCACCCCGTCGAGTTCCCACCGGTGCGGCGCGGCCGGACCGGTCTCCTCGGTGCGGGCGTCGACGGGGGTGTAGGTGATGCCGTGGTCGTCCACGAGCCGGCGCACCCGCTGCCGGTAGCGAGCCAGCGCCTGGGGGCCACGTGCCTGCAGGCCCTCCGCCAGTTCGGCCCAGTGGTCGCGGATGTCGCCCGCGGGGTCGAAGAGTTCGTCGAATTCCGGTCCGCGGTGGGCGTACCGCGCCCGGAGCGACTGGGTGGCGACCACGTCGGCCATGCCGTTGCCGCCCTCTCCGTCCGTCCCGGCGCCTGCTGTCACTGTGCCAGGCCGCGCCCCGTCGTGCGCGCCGGCCCGTGTCACCCGCGGCGCAGCCGCGCCGTGTCACCCGCGGCACAGCCGCGCCGTGTCACCCGCGGCACAGCCGCGCCGTGTCACCGTGCAGCCGCCCCTGACACCGCGGCGCAGCCGCCCCTGACACCGCGGCGCAGCCGCCCCTGACACCGCGGCGGCGCCGGCCCGTGGGCAGGCGCCGCCGATGCGGTCCTGTCGATGCCCTACTTCTCGGCCTTCTTCGGCTCCGGCTTGAAGTCGATGCCGGACTCCTTGCGCTGCTCGGGGGTGATCGGCGTCGGAGCGTCGGTCAGCGGGTCGACGCCGCCACCGGACTTCGGGAACGCGATGACCTCGCGGATCGAGTCCGCGCCGGCGAGCAGGGCGGTGATGCGGTCCCACCCGAAGGCGATGCCGCCGTGCGGCGGCGCGCCGTACTTGAACGCCTCGAGCAGGAAGCCGAACTTCTCGTTCGCCTCCTCCTCGGAGATGCCCATCACCTTGAACACGCGCTGCTGGATGTCGGGGCGGTGGATGCGGATCGAGCCGCCGCCGATCTCGTGACCGTTGCACACGATGTCGTAGGCGTAGGCCAGGGCCGAGCCGGGATCGGTGTCGAACGTGTCGAGGTGCTCGGGCATCGGCGAGGTGAAGGCGTGGTGCACCGCCGTCCACGCGGAGCTGCCGAGCGCAACGTCGCCGGAGGCGGTCGCGTCGGCGGCCGGCTCGAACAGCGGGGCGTCGACGACCCACACGAACTTCCAGTCGTCGGGATCGATGAGATCGAGCTTGCGGGCGATCTCGCCACGAGCGGCACCGAGCAGCGCGCGCATGGGCTTGGTGGCGCCGGCGGCGAAGAAGATGCAGTCCCCCGGCTGCGCGCCGACGTGCTTGGCCAGGCCCTCCCGCTCGGCGTCGGTGAGGTTCTTCGCGACCGGGCCGGACAGCTCCCCGTCCTCGCCGACCAGCACGTACGCCAAGCCCTTCGCACCGCGCTGCTTGGCCCACTCCTGCCAGGCGTCGAGCTGGCGCCGCGGCTGGCTCGCGCCGCCGGGCATGACGACCGCGCCGACGTACTCGGCCTGGAACACCCGGAAGGTGGTGTCCTTGAAGAACTCCCTGCACTCGACGAGCTCGAGGCCGAAACGCAGGTCGGGCTTGTCGGAGCCGTAGCGGCGCATCGCGTCGGCGTAGGTCATGCGCGGGATCGGGGTGGTCAGCTCGTGCCCGACCAGGCGCCACAGCGCGTGCAGGATCTCCTCGGCGAGCAGGATCACGTCGTCCTGGCTCACGAACGCCATCTCGATGTCGAGCTGGGTGAACTCCGGCTGCCGGTCGGCGCGGAAGTCCTCGTCGCGGTAGCAGCGGGCGATCTGGTAGTACCGCTCGATGCCGCCGGCCATCAGCAGCTGTTTGAACAGCTGCGGCGACTGCGGCAGTGCGTAGAAACTGCCGGGCTGCAGCCGCGCCGGCACCACGAAGTCGCGTGCGCCCTCCGGGGTGGAACGGGTCAGCGTCGGGGTCTCGACCTCCACGAAGCTGTGGTGGGCGAGCACGGCGCGGGCGGCGGCATTGACCTTGCTGCGCAGCCGGATCGCCTTGCCCGGGCCCTCGCGCCGCAGGTCCAGGTAGCGGTACTTCAGGCGGGCCTCCTCGCCGGCCTGGTCGTCGAGCTGGAACGGCAGCGGCGCGGCCTCGTTGAGAACCTCGAGCGTCGCGGCATCGACCTCGACGGCGCCGGTGGGGATGTCGAAGTTCTGGTTGCCCTGGGGCCGGACCTCGACCACACCGACAACCTTGATGCAGTACTCGGCGCGCAGACGGTGTGCCTGCTCGAGGACGGCGCCCTCGCGGAAGACGACCTGCGACACACCCGACGCGTCGCGCAGGTCGATGAAGATCACCCCGCCGTGGTCGCGGCGCCGGGCCACCCAGCCGGTGAGGGTGACGGTCTGCTCGGCGTGCTCGGCTCGCAACGAGCCGGCGAGATGGGTGCGCAGCACGGAATTCCTTTCGAAACAACCTAACGAGGGACGTCGTCGTTGCAATCCTACGAAAGACACACATCCGCCGAGGACACCCGTACCCGATCGGCCGTGCCAAGCTGAACCGGTCGGTCACCCTGCGGCGAGAAAGTGAAGGCGGCGATGACGTTCAACGAGGGCGCTCGGATGGAGGGCGGCCGCGTCCAGCTCGGCGGCGGCGGCGGACCGGGCGGGAGGATCGCGATCGGCGGTGGCGCCGGCGGCTTGCTGGTGCTGATCCTGGCACTGCTGTTCGGGGGTGACCCCGGCTCGCTCCTCGGCAGCGGCGCCCCGGAGCAGTCCGGGCAGTACGGCTCGGGCACCCTGGAGGGCTGTGAGACCGGGGCGGACGCCAACGCGAGCGTCGACTGCCGCGTCCAGTTCACCGTCGGCAGCCTCGACGCGGTGTGGGAACAGCAGCTCGGGCCGCAGACCGGCGTCGAGTACGTCCGGCCCGCGGTCGTGCTGTTCTCCGGCGCGGTCGCGACGGGCTGCGGCAACGCCACGAGCGACGTCGGGCCGTTCTACTGCCCGGCCGACCGGACCGCGTACTTCGACACCAGCTTCTTCCAGGACCTGGTCACCCGGTTCGGCGCCAACGCCGGTCCGCTCGCGCAGGAGTACGTCGTCGCGCACGAGGTGGGCCACCACCTGCAGAACCAGCTCGGGGACCTCGGCCGCGCGCAGGCCGATCCGCGCGGTGCCGACTCCGGGGCCGTCCGCACCGAGCTGCAGGCCGACTGCTATGCCGGGGCGTGGGCATACCATGCCGACAAGCAGCCGGATCCGAACACCGGGGAGCCGTTCCTGCAGCCCCTCACCCAGCAGGACATCCGCGACGCGCTGTCGGCGGCGTCCGCTGTGGGCGACGACCGGATCCAGGCCTCCGCCGGCGGGCGGGTGAATCCTGAGGGCTGGACGCACGGGTCGTCGGACCAGCGGCAGAAGTGGTTCCTCGCCGGGTACACCACCGGGCAGATCGCGGCGTGCGACACGTACACGGCGCGAGATCTGGACAACCCGCCGGCGCTGCGCTGACGCCGCCGCCCACCGCGGGGATTCCGTTCCCGAAACGCGGTGCGCGTGCCATGCTCGAGGGGTCCGCACCGGTACGAGGTGACCTGCCGTGGAATGGTACGACGCCGACGGGTATTCGCTGGGACGGCTGCTGTGCACGCGCGCGCTCGCCCTGGTGTACCTCGTTGCGTTCCTGGTGGCGCTCAACCAGTTCCGGGCGCTGCTCGGGAGCACCGGCCTGACGCCGATCCCCCGCTTCCTGAGGGCGACGTCGTTCGGCCGGGCCCCGAGCGTGTTCCACCTGCGCTACTCGGACCGTCTCTTTGCGGCGGTGGCCGGTCTCGGCGCAATCCTGGCCGCCGCCACGGCGCTCGGGGTGACGGACCGGCTGCCGCTGATCGCGTCCATGCTCGTCTGGTTCCTGCTGTGGCTGCTGTACCTGTCGATCGTCAACGTCGGACAGGTCTGGTACTCGTTCGGCTGGGAGTCGTTGCTGCTCGAGACCGGTTTCCTGGCGATCTTCCTCGGCAACGCGGACACTGCCCCGCCGCTGCTCGTCCTGATCCTGCTGCGCTGGCTGCTGTTCCGGCTCGAGTTCGGGGCGGGCCTGATCAAGATGCGCGGCGACCGGTGCTGGCGGGATCTGACGTGCCTGTACTACCACCACGAGACCCAGCCGATGCCGGGCCCGCTGAGCTGGTACTTCCACCACCTGCCCAGGCCCCTGCACCGGGTCGAGGTGGCCGGGAACCACGTCACCCAGCTCGTGGTGCCGTTCTTTCTGTTCGCACCGCAACCGGTCGCGGGGATCGCCGCGGTGATCATGATCGTCACCCAGTTGTGGCTGGTGGTCAGCGGCAACTTCTCCTGGCTGAACTGGCTGGCGATCGTGCTGGGCCTGTCGGTGATCCCGGACAGCTGGTGGGAGCGCCTGCTGCCGCTCGAACCCGGTTCGGGGTACGGGACCACGCCGACCGTGTTCGTGGCGGCGGTCGTGGCGCTGACCGGGACGGTCGCGGTGCTCAGCTACCTGCCGGTGCGGAACATGCTCTCCCACAGGCAGGCGATGAACGCCTCGTTCAACCGGTGGCACTTCGTCAACACCTACGGTGCGTTCGGCAGCATCACCCGGCACCGGCACGAGGTGATCGTCGAGGGCACCTCCGATCGGGAGGTGGACTCCGGCACCGTGTGGCGCGAGTACGAGTTCAAGGGCAAGCCCGGCGACGTGCGCCGCCGGCCCCGGCAGTATGCGCCGTATCACCTGCGGCTGGACTGGCTGATGTGGTTCGCCGCGCTGTCCCCCGACTACGCACGCTCCTGGTTTGGTCGACTGCTCGAAAAGCTGCTGACCAACGACGAGCACGTGACGGCACTGCTGCGCCGTAACCCGTTCCCCGACGAGCCGCCCCGCTGGGTGCGGGCGCGGTACTTCAGCTACCGGTACACCACGTGGCGCGAGCGCCGCGAGTCCGGCGCGTGGTGGGTGCGCGAGTACATCACCGACTACATGCGGCCGGTGGCGCTGACCGATCGCGACGCCGGCTGAGCGGACGCCGCCCGGCGCCACCGCTGCGGACCGGCGCGGAGAACGACAATATTATTGCCGGTTATTTGTTTTCCGATATCGGAGTATTTACCCGGGAGGACCGGAAGGAATTCACAGAACAAAGCGGCCCGCGGTTTTGCAACCGCAGGCCGCTTACTCGCCGAGTCGAGCCTACGCGGCAGCCTCGGAGCTGCCGGCGGCCTCAGCCGAACCCGAGAAGAAATCGAGGGCGTCGAACAGGGTCGACACGGCGTCGAAGAATTCGCTGAGGAAAGCGAGGTCCATAGGGTAACTCCATTTCTGATGCTGTACACGGCGGTGCGGGTCGTGCACCGACTCAATTGTTACCGGAGGTTCCGATCGCCTGCAATTCGAGACATAATCCGGCAGATCCGGCGTACCGAAGAATTCCAGCAATACGGACCGCGGTGACGGGGAACCCTCTGGCGCAATTCATGCAGGTCATCAAGGGTCGGTGCGCGCAGACGGCGCTGCACGCAATTCGTCGACGGCGGCGGCGAATCCCTCCGCCACGATCTCGAGATCCGGAACGAGTACCGCGTCCGCAACCAGATCGATATTCAGCTGGCCCGCGTAGGAGAGCACTCCCACGCTCAGGCCGACGTTGCCCTGCACCACCCCGACCTGGAACAGCTCGAGGATTCGGGCACCCGCGAAGTACAGCGGCACGGACGGGCCGACCAGGTTGCTGACGAACAGATTGACCAGCCGTTGGCGCCGCATCACCCGCACCGTCCACCGCTGCAGCAACCGCCCCCGGGTTGCAGCGGCGGCTCCCGCTTGAGCCGCGCGGTCTCAGCGGCAACGGCCGCGACCCGGGCGGCCACCGGCCCGGGCCCCATCGGCAGGGGCACGAGCAGGATCCCGACCCGGTTGCCCGGGCTCCGGTCGTCGGCGGTGCGCAGCGACGCCGCCACCGACGCCTTCAGGATCAGGTCCGGGTCGAGTTCGCCGCGCGCCTCGAGGAGCCGCCGCACGCCGGTGGCCACGGCAGCGAGGACGACGTCGTTGACCGTCGCACCGTGCGCGTGGGCAACACTCCTGACCTCGGCGAGGTCGCAGCGCACCAGGCTCAGCCGGCGGTGCGGCCCGACGGGATTGTCGAACGAGACCCGCGGGGCCCGGCCCTGCCGGGCGAGCGAGCGCAGCTGCCGCACCCGCAGGGCGGCACGTCGCGCCGCCACCGCCGGCCGCACTGCCCGGATCCACCGCCACGCGGCCCCGGTCCGGCGGTGCAGGTTGTCGCGGACGAGCGCACTCACGGAGGGCGGAGGCGCCGGGGTGGGCACGGGACCGGGCTCCTCGTCGGGCGCGGCCGTGGCAGTGTCGAGCAGGGCGCCGAACAGTTCGAGGGCGGCGATGCCGTCGGCGACCACATGGTGCAGCCGCAGCAGCAGGGCGATCGTCCCGTCGTCCCGGTCCGTGAGCAGCCACATCTCCCACAGCGGCCGGGACCGGTCGAGGGGTGGTTCGTCGAGTTCCGCGCACGTGCGCAGCAGGGTGGCCTCGTCGCCGGGAGGGGGCAGGGCACGGGTCCGCACGTGGCACGAGATGTCGAAGCGCGAGTCGTCGACCCACACGGGGGGTCCGGCACCCGGCGGCGGGCGGTGCAATCGCTGCCGCAGCCGGGGCGCGCGGCGGGTGCGCCGCTCGACGTGCTCGCGGATCGCCGCCAGCCGGAGGCGTCCGGCCGCATCGCGCAGCGGTGCCCCGTCCAGGACGGCGAGCGCGGCCACGTGCATGGGCACCCCGCGGTCCTCGACGCGCAGGTTCCCTACGTCGAGCGGGCTCAGCCGCTCGAATCGGGGCCGGTCGTCGGCCATGGTGCCCGTCCCGTCTCCACGCGGCGCCCGGCCGAGGTGGCCACGGAACCTTCAGCGCCCGCCGGGGCGTCGCGGCGGCACCTTCGTCGCCAGGACCGCGGCCTGGGTGCGGCGTTCGACCCCGAGCTTGGCCAGCAGCCGCGACACGTAGTTCTTCACGGTCTTCTCGGCCAGGAACATCCGTTCGGCGATCTGACGGTTGGTCAGCCCCTCGCCGAGCAGCGCGAGCAGGGTCCGTTCCTGATCGGTCAGGTTCGCATACGGTCCGCCGTCCTTGCTGGTGTCGGCGCGCAGCTTCGCCATCAGTGTGGTCGCGGCGCGGCTGTCGAGCAGCGACTTGCCTGCCCCGACGTCCCGCACGGCCTGAATCAGCTCGGTGCCGCGGATGTCCTTGAGCGCGTAGCCGCTCGCGCCGGCGAGGATCGCATCGAGCATCGCCTGCTCGTCGGTGAACGAGGTCAGCATCAGGCAGCGCAGTCGCGGCATCTGCGAGAGCAGCTCCCGGCACAGCTCGATGCCGTTGCCGTCGGGGAGCCGGACGTCGAGCACGGCGACGTCGGGTTCCGCGGCGGGGACCCGCACGAGAGCCTCGCCGAACGACGACGCCTCCCCCGCGATCGTCAGTTCGGGATCCGTGGTGAGCAGGTCCGCGATGCCACGGCGGACGACCTCGTGGTCGTCGACGAGAAAGACCTTGACCATGCGGCAGCCTCCAATCCCCGGTCAGCACGGTACCGCACGGTGGGCCGGCTCACGGTCGGCTCGGCGACAGGACTGTCAACTGCGCTCGCCGGGCCACCACGGCAGCATGGCACGACGCCCGCTGATGTGCTCGACGTCGATGACGAGGACGGGATCCTCCGTGCCGATGCCCCACGGCACGCCGCCGGCGCCCTCGAACCCGCGGAGACCGTCCGTGCCCCGCGCGAGCCGGGCGCGGCCGATCGCGACCACACTCCACCCCGACCGGGTCGGCGCCTCGAGCTGTTCGGCATGGAAGGCGAGCAGCCTGCCGTCGAAGCGCTCGAACCATCCGTCGTCGCCGGTGGGGATAACGATCTCGCCGTTCGGCGCCGCGAAGGTCACCGGGTGCACCGCGGGCAACGCCCTGTCGGTGTAGACCAGACGGCCGGTCGGCACCGAGCGCAGCAACGCCATGCACCGACCCGGCGCGAGCGGAGCTTCCGGACCCGTCGTCATCCTGGGCGTTCCCTCCTGCAAAGACATCTCCGCACTCCACCTTCGCCCGTCGAGGCGGCACGCGGCAGGGTCCAAAGTCGTCACCGCCGGGGCGCAAGTCACCGCGCCGGGGGTGACCCACGGATTACCCTCGGCACAATGGGAAGAACCGGGCCTTTCGAAGCGGCCCCGGCACGCGGCGCAGGGGCCGTGATCCACCGAAGGGGTGAGCGATGGCCGCCGACGAGGAAACGTTGCTCGCGGGGACCCTCTCGCAGCTGCGACTGAGGGAGCTGCTCGCGGAGGTCCAGGACCGCATCGACCAGGTGATCGTCGCGCGCGATCAGATCGACGGTCTGCTCGAGGCCGTGCTCACGGTCGCGTCCGGGCTCGAGCTCGAGGCGACGCTCGAGCGCATCGTGCACGCCGCGATCGAGCTGGTGGACTGCCGGTACGGCGCCTTGGGCGTCCTCAATCGCCGCGGCGACGGATTGCAGAACTTCGTGTACGAGGGCATAGCCGAAGACACTCGCGCGCTGATCGGCGACCTCCCCACCGGTCATGGACTGCTCGGCCTGCTCATCGATCAGCCGAAACCGATCCGCCTCGACAACCTGGCCCAGCACGTGGCCTCGTCCGGCTTCCCGGCTCATCACCCGCCCATGCGGACCTTCCTGGGTGTCCCGGTCCGGGTGCACGGCGAGGCGTTCGGCAACCTCTACCTCACCGAGAAGGCGAACGGTCAGTCGTTCACCGAGGACGACGAGGTGATCGTGCAGGCCCTCGCGGCCGCCGCCGGCATCGCGGTGGACAATGCGCGCCTGTTCGAGGAGGCCCGGCTGCGGCAGCGCTGGCAGGAGGCCACGAGCGAGATCCGCGCCGAGCTGCTCGCCGACACCGACCCTGAGGAGGTGCTCGCCCTCATCGCGCGGCGCGCGCTGACCCTGTCCGAGGCGGACCACGTGCAGATCGCCCAACCCGAGGATCCCGACGTGCCGCCGGAGGAGGTCGCCGCCCTGATCGTCACCGCATACGCCGGTTCGGACCCGGCCGGCTTCGGGGGCAAGCGGATCCGGGTCGAAGGGACCGCCACCGGAACCGTCTACCGGCGCGGCGAGCCGCTGCAGGTCACGGAGTTCGACGGTGACGGCGACCGGCACGGGCCCGCGCTGCTGCTGCCGCTGCGTGCGTCGACCGACACCGTGTCGGGGGTGCTGTCGGTCATTCGCGATCCGGGACGGGAGCCGTTCGACGACCGTCAGCTCTTCCTCGCCACCTCCTTCACCGATCAGGCGGCGCTCGCGCTGAAGCTGGCCGACGACCAGCGACGGCTCCATTCCCTGACGGTGCTCGCCGACCGGGACCGCATCGCCCGGGACCTGCACGATCACGTCATCCAGCGGCTGTTCGCCCACGGCCTGAACCTGCAGAGCACCCACGCCCGCACCCGGGCCCCGGAGATCCGCGGGCGCCTGGCGGACATGATCGACGACGTGCAGAACATCATCACCGACGTGCGCACCGCGATCTTCGACCTGCACGGCGGGATGGAGGGCACCCGGCAACTGCGCCAGGCCCTGCACGACATCGTTGCCGAACACACCGCCGACGTCGGCCTGCGCACCGTCGTGCGGATGTCCGGGCCGCTCAACGTGGTCCCCGGAACCCTCGCCGATCACGCCGAGGCGGTGCTGCGGGAGGCGATGAGCAACGTGGTGCACCACTCCGGCGCGGACAACGTCACCGTGACCGTGTCGGTCGACGACTACCTCACCATCGACGTCACCGACAACGGTGTCGGCATTCCGGCCACCGTCGCGCGCAGCGGACTGCACAACCTCGCTTCCCGCGCCGAGGAGGCCTCCGGCACCTTCGCCGCTACCGCGCTCGGCACCGGCGGCACCCGCCTGCTCTGGTCGGCGCCGCTGCCCGAGGACTGAGCTCGAACCCCCGGCGGCGCGCGGCTGTCGGCCGCTGCATCGCGCCGTGGACGCTCCCACGGCAGCGGGACTCACCACGGCGGTGACCGGCTCGGGGCGGGAAGCGACAACAATTGCTGGGCGGTCCTCGTCGCCGTTTCCTTCGTCGCCGTTCCCTTCGCCGCCGTGCCGATCCTCGACGCCGTGCCGATCCGAATTCCGAATCGTCGCCTTTGCGCCTTCCTCGGCCCGAAGTCGAGTTTCTCCGGTATGTGCCGAATCGCCCGGTGCGGGGGCTATCATCGAATTCGGCAGAGGGAACCCGATGAACACGAACACGAGCGCACTGAGCGACCAGATTCGGGCCGTACAGCAATTGGTGCGGACGCAACTGCAGATACTCGAAATTCGCCACGAGCGCAGCTCGCATCCGACGGCGAAGCAGCGCATTGCGGCGGAGATCCGCCATCTGTCGGAACGATGCGACGCTCTCGAACGAATTCTGCATTCGCACACGCCATCCGCGAATGCGCCGTCGTCGCGGGCGGCGCGGCTGAGCGACTGCATCGCCACCATCGCGGGCTCGGCGGACAGGCGCAGCGTCGTCGCCCTCGAACACGTCCTCGCGGACCAGCTGGCCGACCGCATCCGCACCCTCGAATCCCTCGCGATCGCGCTCGGAGACCGGCCGCTGCAGCAGTGGGCCCGCGGGATCCACGCCGTCGGCGCCGCCTGATTTCCCTCCCGTTTCCTTCCCACCTGCCCGGGACGCGTGCCAGGCTGGAGCCACGGTCCTGCCGAGCTGTTTCGGCCGTTCCGGTTGGAGGAGACGATGACGTCCACGCTGCCGCGCCGTGCCGGATCCGACCGTGACAACGTCCCGGACCGGCTGCTGACCATGGGAGTCGAGGAGGAGTTGCTGCTCGTCGACGCCGATTCGGGCCGGCCCCGGCTGAACAACGCCGCCGTCGTGGCCGATGCCCGCGAGGCCGGGCTCGATCTCCAGCTCGAGCTGTCGCGCTGCCAGGTCGAGACCGCCACACCGGTCTGCACCCGGATCGACGACCTGCGCCAGGAACTGCGCGTCTCGCGCGCGGCGGCAGCGGCGGCCGCCGCGCGCGCCGGGTCCCGCCTGCTCGCGGCGGCGGTGCCCCCGTTGGACACCACCCCGCCCGGGGCGCTCACGGACGCCGCCCGGTATCGGCGGATGGCCGAGCACTTCGGGGCGGTGACCGACCAGGTGATCTGCGGCTGCCATGTCCACGTCGGGGTGCCCGATCGCGACATCGCAGTGCAGGTCTGCAATCACCTGCGGCCCTGGCTGCCCGCCCTGCTCGCGCTCACGGCGAACTCGTCCGTGACCGCCGGCGCGGACACCGGCTACGCCAGTTGGCGTCACATCCAGTGGGGACGCTGGGCCAGCGGGGGGCCGCCGCCCTTCTTCCGGTCCGCCCGGCACTACGACGACGTCGTCGCCATGATGCTCGACGCCGGCACCGTCCTCGACCCCGCGATGGTCTACTGGGACATCCGGCTCTCGCCGCACCTGCCCACCCTCGAGATCCGGGTCTGCGACGTGCCCGCCACGATCGAGGAGACCGTCACCGCCGCCACCCTCGTCCGCGGACTCGTGTCCACCGCGCTCACCGCCGTCCACCGCGGTGACCCGGCGCCCCGGCTCGAGGCCGACCGGCTGAAGGCCGCGTGCTGGCGCGCCGCGCGCGAAGGCATCGACGGATACGGGATGGATCCGCTGACGCAACGGCCCGTCCCTGCCGCCCGGTTGCTGGGCTCGCTGCTCGAGCATGCGCGACCCGGTCTCGAAGAGACCGGCGACTTCGCGTCCGCGCGCGCGTCGGTGCGGCGGATCCTGCGCCGGGGCAACGGCGCGCGCCGGCAGCGGCGAGCGCTCGCGGCGGCCCGGAGCGCGGCGGACTTCGTCGCGGAACTGGCCCGCATCACGGTCGAGGGGTGCGAGCCGGCCGCTCCCCCACCGACGGCCCGGTGATCGCCCCGGCTCGGTGATCGCTCCTACTCGAGGGGCACGACGCCGATGTCCTCGTGCCACAGGTCCGGGTGCTCGGCGACGAACGTCCCCATCATGTCGATGCAGCGGCGATCGTTCAGCACCGTCACCTCCACCCCGTGGTCGGCGAGCCAGTCGTGGCCGCCGGTGAACGTGACGCTCTCCCCGATCACCACCGCGCCGATGCCGAACTGCCGGATCAGGCCGCTGCAGTACCAGCACGGCGACAGCGTCGTCACCATGATCGTCGAGCGGTAGTCGCGCCGGCGGCCCGCGGCCCGGAAGGCGACGGTCTCGGCGTGCAGCGACGGGTCGCCCTCCTGCACCCGCCGGTTGTGGCCGCGGCCGAGCAGCGTCCCGTCGGCGGCGAACAGGGCCGCGCCGATCGGAATGCCGCCCTCGGCGAGGCCCGTCCGGGCCTCGTCCAACGCGACCTCGAGCATGGCATCGGTGGTGGGGAGGCCGATCGGCCTGCGCGGGTCCGTCATGGCGCCACCTCGAATCCCGTTCAGGAGAACGACTTGTGGACCTGCGCACCGTAGCGGCGGATGATCTTCTGCTTGGCGGCAGTGTAGGTGTGGACGTCGTTCTGCAAGCCCCTGGTCTCGAGCGATCGGCGCGCCAGCTCGCCGGCGATCACGTCGAGGAACAACTCGGCAAGCAGCAGTCGTGCCGCATCCCGGAACCGGCCCCGGCCGTCGAGATACAGCTGCACGGTGGGATCGCCGGTGTTGATGAGGATCGTTCGTTGCCCGGGGTCGTACACGGCACGTCCCCCGTCGTCCCCGAGATAGCGCAGGTCGTAACCGACGAACATGTCCTCGCCGTGGTCGCGGGGCGCCCGCCGGCGTTCCTCCGGATGGGGCGGCGTGTGCGGGCGCGGCACATGGTGCGGCGACGGCGCGTGCTCGGCGATGACGAGCTCGCACCACGCCCAGAACGTCCCGGACCGCACCATGATCTCGCCGCGTTCCCCGGCCGCCTCGCCGACGACCGTCCATTCCAGCCGCTGCACACCGGTCTTCTGCTCCACGGCGATCTCGGTGGGCCGCGGGTCGATCCGGATCGAGTCGGGCAACGTGTACGAGACCGTCAGCCTGTCGTCGCCGGGCAGGCGCTCGGTGTCGACTTCCAGGGTGATGTGGAACTGATGGCCGGGCCTGCGGTAGTAGAAGGGCGTCGTGAACTGGAGGACGACCGACTTCTCGGTGCCGGTCGCGATCGTCGGCGGTGCCGATGCCGAGGCCGGCCCGATCCCGAGATCCCGGATCGCCGACTCGCTCATCCGGTGCAGCAGCCGGTCGATCATGTGCGCGGTGTGCTCGGAGGTTATCGCGTGCTGAAGGTGTCTGAGCTGATCGCGTTCGGCCAGCACATATTCGGTGAGCCGGGCGCTGACCGCCTGCGCGAATGCGGTGACGAACCGGTCCTTGTGGTTCAAGCCCTCACGCTCGTCGCTGATGATCGGCTCACCCTGCCCGAGCCGCTCGATCAGGGCAGCGCAGTGCACGGTGCCGAACAGGTATTCCGCACCCACCTGGTTCTCGTACTCGAACAACTGGCAGTCGAGCACCGCGAGGCCCGAGACGACGACGAGACCGTTCGTGCGCTCGTCCCCCGACATGGTCAGCTCGGCGCCTTCGGCCCGCTTCAGGGTGAGAGTGAAGGTGTACTCGTCGCCGTCGAAGTCGACACTGCCGGGCGCGTCCGGACCGATCAGCACGACCGCGGGGGGTTCGTCGAAGAGCACCCGGCCGCTGCGCTGGATCTCGTGCCGTCCGGCGACGTGCACCACCTCCACGCTCCGCCGCGACAGCACCTCCCGCAGGTACACGTTGTCGGACAGCGCCTGCACGACGGTCTGGAACCGGGAGATGACCACGTGCGGGTTCTCCACGACCAACGTCACCCGGGTACCGTTCCCGGGGATGCCGAGGCGTTCACGGTCGTCGTCCGAGACCGGCCGGTCGCCACCGTGGTCGTCGTAGAGGTAGCCGCCGTTCTCGCCGCGGAAGAGGTCGATGCGGGTGAGCCGGCCGTCCTTGACGGTCTCGACCGTTCCGGCCCCGACACCGAACACGGCCTGCTTGAGGCCGCGCCCGAAGTAGCCCCGCCCATGGCCCTCGCCCCGCGACAGCGGGCTGTGCGCCGCCCCGTACGCCAGGATGCGGGCGGCCTGGTCGAACGGCATCCCTTCGGCATGATCGGTGACCTGCAGGACCGCACCCGACTGGTGGCGCTCGTAGATGATGTCGATGCGGCCGTTCGCCTGCGCGCGGCCGTTGTCCAGCCGGGAGTAGCTGTCGTCGCTGTTGGTGATCAGCTCGACGAGAGCCTTCTCGATCGAGGCGAAGCGTCGCGAATCGATGCCGATCACACGCTGGTCCACGGGGATGGGGGCGACTGCCATCGTTCCTGCCTTGTCTGTTCCGTCGGGAAGGCCTGGGGGTGGCTTCCCGAACTTGCGGCGATCGTACCGACGTCCGCGGCGATCCCGGCGCACCCGAATCGCCGGGCGGCATCACCGCATTTCGTCGCAGCCCGTCAACTCCAGGTATTCGTCCGGCAGCCGACCCTCGGTGACGACCTCGCCGTCCGACCAAGTGAACGTCAGCTCCGCGAAACCGGTAGCGGCCGCGTTCGGCTCGCCCTCGCGCGGGTAGTTGTATTCGACGTCGAGGGAGCCGAAGGCCGTGGCGACCACCGCCGGGTTCAGCGCGCACGGCGTGGCGGTGCCGACGTATCCGCCGCGGTGGAACAACAGCAGGTGCGTCGGCGACGATCCCGTCGCCCCCACGATGCCGACCTGCGCGTAGCTGAGGTCGCTGCAGCGGTTGTAGTTGCCGTTGTACGCCCGCAGCCACGTGGCATCGGGGAGCTGCTGCGGCGGGGGTAGCTGCTCGATCACCGCAAAGACCTCGGGGGCGTCGAGGTCGACGTCCGGGTCGCACGGCTGTTCGTCCACGGTCGTGGACACGGCGACCCCGCCGGTGGGTGCCTGACGGGCGGACGTCGCGGTGGTCGGTTCGGCCACCGGCCGCCCGTCCTGCGGCTGCGCGCACCCGGCCAGGATCGCAATCGCGGCGATGGACACGAGGGTGACACCGGCTGTGCGACTCGGCATGGGGCTCCTCGGACTCTCGGGTGCGACGGCGGTCGCCGCGACGGGTACGAATCTTGTCAGTTCGGATCGGCCCAGGCGAGAGCTGTGTGGAAGTGTCGCGGAATGGATGTACCGAACCTCGGCGCGACGCCCGCCGTCCCGAAGACCGGGGACGAACCGCTGCACGAATCCGGCCGGCTCCTCGGGCATCAGTGCGCGATGCGACGAGACAGGACACGGAGTGAGGCACGAAGGCGGAGGACGGTGACGGAGCGTCAGCGCGTCCGCTGGAGCACTCGGCTGGAACACGCTGGGCCACGGTCGCCGAACCGGAGGCGTCCGGGCGCCTGGCTCTGCGCCGCCGGTACCGCCGGCGCGTGACACGGGCCCCGCGGGATCAAGCGTGCTCAGCTCCACCCGATACCGAGACCGAACGTCACGCTCAGCCACTCGAGGAACGCGTCGAACGCGATGCCCGGATCGAATCCGGCAGAACCCATCGGACTCTCCTTCACCCTCGAAGATCCCGACCCGACCTTCTGCACCACCCGGAAACAGGCGTCTACGGCAACGCCACCCCTCCTCGACTCGAAATGCCCCCCGTTACCTTCTTCGTAGTCCCGCACCCGCGGGGCTACGGTCGCCAAGTTCGGTTTGACTTCTTGCCCCCTGTCTCTCGAATGATCCGGGGGGTGGTGTCGCCGAGCCTGGTGACGTCGATGGACCGCTGATAGGGACAGGGCCGCCTGTTGCATCGGGCACCGGGCAGGTCTCTTCGTAACGTGGGTGCCGGGTGTCGACGTCGGATCGGTGACCGTCCGGAGCGGAACGAAAGGCACGCCTCATGGACCCCACCTACGCCGTGTTCTGCGGCATCGACGTGGGCAAAGGCGAACACCACGCCGTCGCACTCGACCCCACCGGAACCCGACTCTTCGACAAAGCCCTGCCCAACGACGAACCCAGACTCCGCGCCGTGTTCGACCGCCTGGCCGAACACGGGCCGGTGCTGGTGATCGTCGACCAGCCGAACACGATCGGCGCCCTGCCGGTCACCGTCGCCCGGGCTTGCGGACACGCTGTGGCGTACCTGCCGGGGCTGACGATGCGCCGCGTCGCCGACCTGTACCCCGGCCAGACCAAGACCGACGCCCGAGATGCCTTCATCATCGCCGACACCGCCCGGACCATGCCGCACACGCTGCGCCGGGTCGATGTCAGTGACGAGACCCTGGCCGAACTCGGGGTCCTCGTCGGGTTCGACGACGACCTCGCCGGTGAGGCCACCCGGATCATTGGGCCGCATCCGCGGGTTGCTCACCGGAATCCATCCCGCCCTCGAACGCGTTCTCGGCCCCAAGATCACGCATCCGGCCGTGCTCGAAATCCTGTCGCGCTGCGGCGGCCCGGTCGGCATCCGTAAGGCAGGCAAGCGCCGACTCACCGCACTCGCGACGAAGCACGCCCCGCGAATGGGAACCCGACTGGCCGAGGAAATCCTCACCGCACTCGATGCCCAAACCGTGACAGTGCCAGGCAGCAACGCCGCCGAGATCGTCCTGCCGAAACTGGCCGACTCGTTGAAAGAAATTCTGCAACAGCGCAAGAGCATCGCAGACGACGTCGAGAGGATGCTCGACGACCACCCTCTTTCCCAAGTCCTGATGTCAATGCCCAGCATCGGCATCAGGACTGCAGCGCGCATCCTGCTCGAAGTCGGTGACGGCTCGGCGTTCGCATCGGCGGCGCACCTGGCCGCCTACGCCGGCATCGCCCCAGTGACCCATCGTTCCGGATCGTCGATCCGCGGCGAGCACCCCGCACGGTCGGGCAACCGCAAGCTGAAACGGGCGTTGTTCCTGTCCGCGTTCGCCGCGTTGCACGACCCAATCAGCCGTGCCTACTACGACCGCAAACGCGCCGAAGGCAAGAAGCACAACGCCGCCCTAATCTGCCTTGCACGCCGTCGTTGCGACGTGCTCTACGCCATGCTCAAGAACAAGACTTTCTATCGCACCCCCGCCGCTGCCACCGCTTGACGGAACCATAGGGACCCCCCCGCGAGGTGGGTAGACACCTGGCCACCGGGCTGCGTCGGAAACTGGGTGAGTGACCCGGCGATCCCGACGCGGCCACGCGCCGCATCCCAGCCCCCGGTTCAGCGCGCCGTGCAGCACACAGCACACCGTGGAACGCCTACTCCTCGGGAATCCCGGTCTGCAGCGGGGCGCTGATCCTCGACGCGATCACCGCGCCGGAGACCGAACCGTCGTTGCCTGCGCTCCGCCCTCATGGAACCGGAGTGCCCGGCCGATGCCCGGCTCGTCTCTTCCTGTGCACCACGTACCGCGCGATGAGGGCGGCGCCCAGGCCCGCGAGAGTGACCAGATGCACCTCGTCGAAGGACAGCCCGTCGATGTTCGGCTGCAGCTGCTCCTCCGTCGCCCAACCGAACCAGAGTTCGCTGACCGCGATCCCCGCAACGAAATACGCGATCGCCCAGATGAGCCACAGCCACCGCGTCACGCCCTTCCCCACGATCAGGTGGGCGATCAGGCCGAACCCCAGCGACATGGCGGCAAGCAGTCCCACTCCCTCGATTCCCAGGTCCCAGCGCACGGCCACCACCTCCACGCACCCCCGCGCTCTTTGCTGCCGGTCAGTCTCCTCGAAGGGACCCCCGAGAGATAGAGGCCGAGGTCCTCCGACCGCCGACCGGCTCTCGAGCGCGCCAGCCGCCTCGGCGGCCGCCGTCCCGAGGTCGTCCCAGGAGGAGGATCACGCCGTGGTTCACCGGTGCCCGACCTGCGCTCTCCGCGGACGACACCCGCCCGCACGGTCGGTGGTCCACCGGCCGTGGCTCGACGAGGGCGGGTGGTCGGCGCAGCAGCACGACGGCCGCGATCACGATCCCGCTCGTGAGAAAGGTCAGGGGAAACGCAGTACCGGCCGGGCCTGCCCCGCGTGACGGTCAGCGCGGTGTCCCCTTCCGGCGCACCGGTTCCCAGCCCTCGGTGACCCGGAACACCGGGTAGCGAGGTGTCACAGCCGCCAACTCGTCCAGGGTGGGTGCACCGGCCAGGTCGAAGTACATGTCCGCCTCCCGGACGATCCGTCGGTTGCCGGGTTCCCGCCCGCCCCGCAGCAGGTAGGCGCGGAGGAGGCCGGCACGGCCGGGGACCGGCACCTCGACCAACGTGACCGCCCTGCGTCGGCGGCCGCGGGCCAGCACCGCACGCCCACCGGCGGCCCGCACGTTACGAGCCCACTGGGACTGCCCGGCCAGCGACAGCAGGTATTGCTCGCCGTCGTGGTCCAGCAGCACCAGGTTGGTCCGGCGCACGACACCGGAGCGGCGCCCGGGAACCTCCAGCGTCACGACATATCGCGGGCTGAGCCGCAGCCGGGTCAACGCGTGACCCAGCCACTGCAGCCGGGCGTACACCGGCGGTGGGGGCCGATACCGGCCCGCTCCGCCGTACCGGGGCAGGGCCACGGCGGCCCGGAGCGTGCGCAGCCCCCGGCGCAGCCGACCGGCCCGAGGCCCGTCCAGTTTCCGTGCCAGCTGGTGCAGCGCCCCGGCCGCTGCGGAGGCCAGCGGCCGCCCGTGCCCGGGAGCGAGCACCCGTGGTTCCAGCGCCGCCAGGACAGCCACGGACCGCACCGCCGCCGGCCAGTCCCAGGTGGTGTACCGGGGTGGCCCGGCGAGCCGTCGCCGACCGGTCAGCGCCCCGGTGACCGAGTTCAGGTCCACGGTCACCGCGGCGTCCCCGGCGATCAGCACGCCGTCGCTGCGCCGCAGGTAGGCCACGTGCCCCGGAGTGTGCCCGGGAGTGTGCACCCATCGCCAGTCGGGCAGACCCGGCACCACGCCGTCCGGCCCCAGCGGGCGCACCACGTCGGTGATGCTGCCCGCCTGCTCGATGCGCGCCCGAGTCCGCCGGGGCAGCAGCCGCATCAGCGGGACCACCACCCACCGGTCCAGCGGCATCGTGTACTCCGGCAGGTACCGGCCCGGGGCCATCGGCAGCTCAGCGGGGTGGACGTACACCGGCACCCCCCAGGTCCGGGCCAGTGCCCCGGCACCCCCGGAGTGGTCCGGATGGATGTGGGTCAGCAGGATCGCCGCCGGCTTCGCGCCCGTGCCGAACAGCGACTCCGCCGCCGCGGTGACGGTCCCGGCGCTGCCGGCCCAGGCCGCGTCCACCAGCACCCACGTCGACCCCGACCCGACCAGATAGACGTTGACGGCGGCGGCACTCCGGCCGACCCGGAGCAGGTGGACGCCGGGGGTGATCTGTTGCGGTCCGGCACGGATGGTCATCGGGTGCTCCTGCTGCGGTGACCGCTGTCGGATTGCGCGTACACGACGCCGCGCCCGCCCTCGAGCCGGTCGCGGGCCCGGGCGGCCGGCAGCGCCAGGATCACCCCACCGAACGCCAGCACCATCAGCCCGTACACCCCGGCAGGACTCGGCGAACGCCACACCGCGTGCATCACCAGCGTGCCCGGAACCAGCCCCAGGTAGCCGACCACGCCGGCTCCCAGCGCCCACGGCCACATCGGTGCCAGGGCGCGCCTGGTTGCGCCGAAGCGCTGCGAGGGTACGGCCGGCCAGGCGGCCCCCAGGCCGAGGACGATGCCGAGCAAGGGCGGCCCGAACCCGCCGCCTGCGGCCAGGAGCAGCAGCGACAGCCCGATCAGCACCAGCCCTCCGTGCCGGCGGTGCACGCCGGTGATCGCCCAGACCCCCAGAGCGGTCGACACCACCACGGTGGCGACCCCGGAGACCAGCAGGTCGGGAATGACGGTCAGGGCCGGCTCGCCGCCGAGGACCTCGAACGCCTCCTGCTCGGGCCAGGACCGGATCACCCACCCCGGCGGCGGGACCGAGCCCTGACGAATCTCCCCGACCCCGTGCTCGATGCCGGCCAGGGCGGCCAGCACCCCGAACACGGCGACCACGGTCCGGGTGGCGGCACCCGGCGGGACCTGCTGCCGGCTGCCGCCGGGCTCGGCGTTCGCTGCGGTGCCCACACGAATCACCCCGGGCCGATCACGTAGGCACCGGCCGACATGCCGGGTCGGGTCCAGGCCGACGTGGAAGCCGATCGCCACCTCCAGCTCCCGGCGCAACCACAGCCGCGCCGGGGGTCTGGGCCGAGCCGGCCGCCTCGACGACGGATTCCGCGGAACCCGCTTCGGATGCAGTCATCTCTCACCTCGACCCCCGAAGGTGTGCGGTTGCGGTGGGGTGTACCCACTGTAGGTGCCCATCGCTGCAGCCCGGCACGAGATCTCGTGACGATCTGCTGAAGAAGCCACACGACCCCGGAACCGTCCCTCCGGGCGGCGAGCGGGAGCCCCGCTCAGCTGCGGGCCGGTTCTGCTTTCACCCTCGATCAGCTCGGGGCGATACGGGGAAGCCCCTGCGCTCTCGCCGGGGACGTTGGGGACGCCCGGCTCGGACCGTCGCGGGAGTGCGCTGTGCGCGGGCCCGGTCATGACTGCCGTGGTGGGTGAAAGGCCAGTGCCCAGGACCCGCGCACCCTCAGATCGCCGACGTGCGCCTGATCTACGTCGGGATCGCCTCCCATCTGCGACGACGGATCGTGCACAACCATCTGCGACGCAGCGGCAGCTCCACCCTGCGTCGCACCCTCGCCGGGCTGCTCATACTCACCGAGAGGTCATGGTCGCTTCGACATGTAGCTCGTTGTTCATGCACGGCACCGTCTCGAGCCACACTTGGCTGCACGATACGACGTCCTTGATCGTGACTTCACAAGAGTGGTATCCCGTGACGAGACTCATGTTGTCGATATTGACAGCAATGGTCGGATGCTGAGCCGTCTGAAGGTAGTGAGAAGATCGTAGATGCCGATCTCGCGGTCTCAACCCCGTATCGATGCGGTCTGCGGACAGTCGGCCATTCCCACTCAAATGGTTCTCGGAGATCGTGATTGCCCCGTCAGCCACTGGCATTGTTCCGTGGACCCACTTGACGCCGAAAGCCTCGGCACGGAGTGAAACTTCGGACAATTCCGGGTCAACGGTATACGCACCATCCGCGATTGCGAAGGAGATCGACTCGATCGATCCGTCAGTTGACTCGCTCACAACAGGACACTCCTGGATTCGCGCCGACTGGCATCAACTCGCCCGGCAACCGTCCCGATCAGTGCGGACAAGTCCTCGGGGACGCTGTTTCCTCGCCACGCCACGTGACCGTCCGGACGCACGAGTACGAGATCGGTCTGGTAGACGGTGTGCGCCGTTGCATCGTCCACGGCGAGAACCTGAATGGGCATGTTCGCCGCGGCTGCAGCGTCCACCAGTTCCGTCGCGGCGTCCGCACCGAGGAAGCTGACGATGGTGAACGTGTCCCGGTAGGCGTCGAGCATGGATCGCCCGTCCGGTAGCCGCACGTGCGGTGCGCGCGCGCCGGGAAGAGTGGTGGGAATGTAGGTCGAACCGTCGTTGTCGGGGACAGGACTGTCGTCCCGGACGATCACCGGCGAGGTGTACACATACCCCATTTCGACGCCGAAGCTCTCGTGCTCACCGGTGTGGGAAGCGAAGTACTCCTCCAGGGCGTGCCGGTGCTCGTCTGCTTCGGCGGTGTCGGCTTCGACGAGTTCGCGGTCGACGAGCTGCTGGGCTTGGACGTGGACGCCGAGATGGCGGAACGACCAGTCCCGGGCCATGACGGCGACCGGTCGACGCTCGGTTTCGTAGCTGTCGAGGAGGTCGTTGCCGCCGTATCCCTGGATGACTGCGGCGAGCTTCCATCCGAGGTTGACGGCGTCGGCGATGCCGGTGTTCAGGCCGTATCCACCGGTGGGGATGACTTCGTGGGCGGCGTCGCCTGCGACGAACAGCCGGCCGAGGCGGTAGCGGTCGGCGACGAGTACGTTCGCGTGCCACACACTGCTCTGCAGGACCTCGTCGACGTCGAGGTGTCGGCCGCAGACAGCATCCAGCAGTTCCTGCTTGTCGATGTCTTCGGTCCGCACACCGTCGGTGATGGCGCTGGTCTGCAGCGTCCACGTGTCGCGTTCGTCCTGGGCGATGATCGCGCCGACTCCGCCGCCGACGAAGAAGGTGTGCCAGAACTGGCCGTGCGCGTGCAGGGTCTCGAGGTCGCGGGACTTGAAGTGCACCTGGCAGAACGTGATGACGCCGCGCTCGCCTTCCATGGTCAGATCCATGGCGCGGCGCACGACCGAGGCGGCGCCGTCACATCCGACGATGTAGTCCGCCGCGAGTGTGTGGACGGTGCCGTCGACCCGGGAGGTGATCTGGATCCGGGCGCCGCTGTCGTCCTGGGTGACGGCGGTGACGCGCCAGGGCCGGAGAACCTCGATGTTCTCGTCTGCGAGACAGCGGCGCATGAGCAGCTTCTCGACCTCGATCTGGGTGACCCGCTGCCAGGCGTGCGCCGGTGTGGTGCCGTCGTTCCTGGACGCGATCCACTCGGACATCTCGTCGACGCTGGGGTACTTCCATCGACCTACCTGCCGTCCTGCCATCGAGGTGCAGAAGACGACATCGTGCGAATGCTCCGGCGCGACGCCGACCGACCGGATGTCGTCGACGAGGCCGAGCCGGTCGAGAAGCTCCATGCTGCGCGCATTCGTCAGGTCCATCTTCGGAAAGCGGGTCGTCTGCGGAGCCTGTTCGACCAGGGTGCTGCGGATCCCGTGCAGGCTGAGTTCGAGCGCGAGAATCATCCCTACCGGGCCCGCGCCGGAAATCACCACCGGTCGCCGCGACGACCCATCGATCGCCGTAGCAGTGTTTTCCGATGACGGCTCGGGGCCGACCGGGTCCTGTTCCGGCTCGCGACTTGTGGGATGGCTCATGGCGATTCCTTTCGACGTGTTCCGCCTGTACGCGGTCGTGGAGTACGACTGGGCGCGGGGATACGCAGGTAGGGCGGAGGGTGGGGCGAGGTGGCGTCACGGAGCTGGGTGGCTGCCACCGGTAGGCCTGTGGCGGCAGCCACCGCTCGGTGTCAACGGGCAGCGACGACCGGGCTGGGATCCATGAAGATCAAATACTCGGTCACTTTCCCGTTCTCGATGCGGGTGCGGGTGACCGCAGGAAGAGTGAACGTGGTGCCGTCGTTCATCGTGTACGTAACGTTCACATGCAGGGCGGTGACGTTCCCGGTGCACCATTGTTCGAGGATGACGTGCTGCATCCCGGCGACCGATCCCAGGTAGGACGCCACCCACTGCTGGATCGCCTCGCTTCCTTCGACCGGGTCGTTGTTCCCCATGCGGAAGATGCAGTCCGTGGAGAAGAAACCGAAGAATCGGGCGATGTCGGTGTCGGCAGCATGGAGAAGGCTACGGGTGATCTCGAGGGCGGTGGCATCGGGGGAGGTCGTGTCGAAGGTCATGGCGTTCACTTCCGTTGCGGTGGAGGTGCTTGTACGTCGCGCACCTGGAGGCGTGTCGGAGGACCGACTCGGGTGTCAGAGCAGCGGATCGGCGACGGGGAGGTCGAGGGTGAAGCGACCCATCGTTTCCGACGCCGTGTCGATGTCGAGGAAGGCATGTACCGCCAGGACGCTGAGGTCGCGATGGAAGCGCTGGATCGGTGAGGCTGTGCGGAATCCGTCGCCTCCGATGCCGCGCACCATGTCGTTGAGGGCATTGCGGCACAGGTCGGTCATGAACGCTGCCTTCAGTTTCATTTCGGCGCGATCGCGTGGGTCCGACTGCTCGGGACGGCCGGCGGTGAGGCGTTCGAAGAAGGCGTGCAGCAGAGTCTCTGCGGCGTCCGCCGTGGCAAGGGCGCGACCGAGCCGCATCTGGGCGGCCTGCTTGCCGGCAGCCTTCTCCTGACTCAAGGTTCCCTGCCGTTGACGGGTGCGGTCGACGAAGGCGTTCGTCGCCCCCCGCATGGCCCCGACGACGACGGGGGTCACCTCCGCCATCGCGAAGGGCAGGAACGGCAGGTGGTACATCGGGTTCTCGTGGAGCAACATGCCGGGGGCCGCGCCGGCGAGGGCGAGGTCGAACGGGCCGGTCCGGTAGTCGGGGACGAACACGTCCTCGACGGAGACGTCGTTGCTGGCGGTACCGGCCATGCCGGAGATGTACCAGGTGTCGTGGATCTTGACCTGATCGCGGGGCACGAGGAACCACAGGGGAGCCGGCGGCCGGCCGTCTTCGATGGACACACCGGCGAAGGTGAACCATTCGGCGTGCGCGGAACCGGAGTTCCAGGCGGTCTGACCGGTGATCCGGTAGCCGCCCTCGACCTTCTCCACTCCGCGCAGCGGGGCAGCAGTACCGGCGGTGAGGGTGTAGGGCTTGTCCGCGAACATCTCCCGCTGGGCCTGCTCGGTGAAGATGTTCACGCGCCATGCCGCGCCGATGTAGAAGGAGGTGACCCACCCCGTCGACGGGCACACGGCGCTGATGGCGCGAACGATGTCGGCTGCGACATCGAGACCGAGCTCGAGCCCGCCGTACGCTTTCGGTGTCAGCGTCGCCAGGATCCCCGAGTCGATCAGGTCGGTGATCGTTTCGTCGAGCGGTGCTCGGTTCTCCTCGGTTTTCTGGGCGCGTTCGGCCAAGACCGGCACCAGGTCGTTGACGCGGCTCATCAGTTGATCGGCGGTGATGTCCATGGTTTCCTCGCTTCGGGATGGGGTGGTCGAACTGATCGCAGAGAGCTGACCCACTCCGGCACCGCACACCTCGGGTGCGCGACATCGGCTGGATCGGAATGGATTCGGAATAGGGTGGCGGTCAGCGGGAACGTTCGTGATGCTCGTCGGGTGCTACCAGGGTGAGGTCGTAGCTGTCGGCCAGTGCTTCGGCGTCGTGGGGGCCGGCGGTGTTCGTCGGGTCGCTGATGCCGTCGAGTTCGGCGAAGACCGCACCGGAGTATTCCGGTCGTGCCAGATCGGTCAGCGCGAGCGCGCAGGCGGCGACTGTCCGTCGCTCGCACAGGACATGCGGATCTACTCGCACGGGGACGAGGTGCCCGGGCCTGCTGAGATCGTCGACGCTCGAGCGGGGATCGGCGAGCACCCGGGCAGTGAGCGCCCGATCTGCCCCGGAGATGCCGGTGGTGACTCCGGCCGAAGCGTCGACGGCAACACATTGGCCGTATGCGCATGCCGACGGTGCGCGCGAACTCGGAAGGGATTCGGGCAGACCGAGCCGGTCGCAGTCCCGCTCGTGGAGGGCCACTTGAACGAATCCCGTGCTGTGTCGAATGATAAAGGCCATCTGCTCGGTGGTCACGGTGCCTGCACATCCGACGAGCACGAGACGAGTGCCGTGCCGCAGGATGATCAGTTGTCCTCGTGCCAGGGCACGCATGCCCTCGGCTGCAGTCGACCACGGTGTCCGCGGGGGAGCGGAATATGCAACGGAGGCGGTCATGACTTTCCTCTCTTCGAGGGTGTTCAGCGCTGGGAAACGAGGGCAGGAGCGGTGTCTTTGCCGACCGGAACTGTTCGGTTACACCATTTCCAGCGCGCAGTGGGTGCCGAAGGTGCGGCGGTGATAGGTGAGCGGGTCGCTGTCGTGCTGCTCGGCGGCGACGACGTTGCCCAGCACGATCATGTGGTCGCCGCCTTCGAGGATCTGCTCGACGGTGCAGGCTACCCATCCGGCCGCACCGGTGATCCGGGGCAGATCGTGGTCGATGTCCCAGCGGACCCCGTGGAACTTGCCGAGGCCGTTCTTGGTGGCGAATTTCAGTGCCGCGCTGTGTTGGTCACTGGCCAGGATGTTCAGGCCGAATGTGCGTGACTCGGTGACGAGTTCGAGGGTTTCGGACCCCCGGTCGAGGGAGACGAGGACCATCGGAGGGTTCATCGACAGCGAGAGGAAGGCGCTGACGGTGGTGCCGACGGGTAGTCCGCCGTTCATGGAGGTTGCGACGGCGACGGGGGTGGCTACGTGCGCCATCACGTTCTTGAATGTTTCCTGGAGCGAGGTCAACGGACGTGTCCTTCGATCGACCGCGGGACATGCCGCGGGTCTGGAGGATGGGGTGCCGGGACCCGCTTCGGCTGCTCTCACCGCGGTGGCCGGCTGTGTTCCAGGACACAAGTAGACCGCACGGGTTGCGCGTTGCGCATTGGTGCGCAACCCAAGGTTCTGCACCAGCCTTGGTTTCCAGACCAATCTGCGGACGCAGGATGCCGGTTCCGCTGAGCGTTACCCTCGAGTGAGCGGATCTCCTCGAAGCCACTCGTGAATGCGGAGCGCGGCACGCAGGTCGGTGGTCGTCCCCCCCGAATGACCGCACAGATTCAACGCCTTGTGCACGCGATAGGTCACCGTGTTCTTCGAGATGTGCTCCGCCGCGGCCACCTGGGACAAACTGTGGTCCATGTCGAAATAGCGGCGCAGCGTCGACCGGAGCTCTGCCATGCGAGGTTCACTCAGTGCGAGCGGGCCCAGGAGCCGCGAAGCGAACTGTACTGCCGCCTCCGGATCCGACAGGAGCAACACCTCGAGTGCGACGTGTTCGTGGGCCACGGTGCAGGGACTCGGAACCGGGCGAAGGCGGATCAGCCGTTCGACCGCCTTGGCTTCGGCATGGCTTCGACGGAAGCCCTCCTCCCCGACGCCCACCTCGCCTACCACGACGAACGCGTCGTCGAACGTGGGTAGCGCACCCCGGTGCGGCGAACTCCCGGAGGTCACGGTTCCCCATGCCCATACGGTCTGGAGCCCGACCGGTAGTACCAACGAGGCCGACGGGACGCCTCGCTGCCGCAGGACGGTGTCGACGACGGTGCGCAGATCCCGGGTGGAGTGCGGTCCGCTCCACGCGACGAGTGCAATGTGGGGGCCGGCGAGCGGATAGCCGAGAACCTTCTCGGCGTGGACCCGATCGACGTCCTCGGCACCGAGGATCTGGTTCACCAGATCGAATCGGGCTGCAGACACCCCCGCAGCCCAGACACTCTGCTCTGCGATGAAAGCCGAGGCCGCCCCGGCCGTGAAGTCGTCGTGCACTTCGAAGAGCAACACCGAGATCCGCCGAAGTTCGGCACTGCTCTCCGCGGGCGGAAGCAAGAGAGTCGCTGCATCGAGAAAAGCCGCGGCCAGGACGGCGTACCCCACGCGAATGGTACGCAGCAGGTCGTCGAGCTCCATGCCTCGTCGAGCGAAGTCCCGGGCGATCTCGTCGACCTCGGCACTCGCCAGCGTGGTGTCGGACTCGCCGAGACCGGCCACCATCATCAGTGCGCGCAGTGCGGTGGAGGTGGTGGCTCGACGTATGGCCGCCATGACAGCCGCCTCGTCCGCCAGGGCAGGAATCTTCTGAGCAATCCTGGCGGCGATGTCCTGACCGACCTCGACCGCCCAGGTCACCGCCCCGTCCCCGAGAGCCTCCCTGACGCGCTCGGCATCCGGGCTCAGCCACTCGGCCTCGGGCTGCGGTGCACGTGCTCCCGAGAGCTCATATGTCCAATTCGGCACTTCGGCATCCTTCCGATCCGGCCACGGCCACGGCCACGGCCACGGCGAGCACATCACTCTATTGGGCTACAGACCAACCCTGTCCGGATTTCTTGGGTTCCAGCCCGTAGCCGCAACGGGCGACGTCGGATGGAATTGTGGAACAGATCACGTGACAGAGACCACACCATGAATCCGTCCCGGCAGTGCCGTCGCTTCCACATATAGCAACGTTCTCGTGCCTGAGCACACCCGTTGCACGGAGCGACCCCGACTGGCGGTCCGCCCGGATTCCCCGAGGTCTCGCACCGATGACCACGCTCAGCTTCGAAGGAGACACCGATGACCTCCACCCCCAGGTTCGCCCACGTTGTGCTGCAGACCAGCCGATTCGACGAGATGCGGGACTGGTACTGCACCGTCCTCGACGCTCACGTGGTCTACGAGGGCCACGGCCTGTGCTTCATCACCTTCGACGAGGAGCATCACCGGGTCGCTCTGCTCGGCGCTCCCGTCGAACTGGCGCCTCGCAACCCCGGAGCCGCCGGCATGCACCACACCGCCTACACCTTCGACACCCTGCAGGATCTACTCGACCGCTACGACAGGCTCAAGGCCAAGGGCATCGAACCGAAGGTCCCGATTCAGCACGGGGTGACCACGTCGCTGTACTACCAGGACCCGGACGGAAATTTCGTCGAACTGCAGATCGACAACTTCGCCACCCCGGAGGAGGCGACCGAGTACATGCACGGGCCGGAATACGGCAACAACCCCGTCGGTGTGTCGTTCGTCCCCGAGCTGATGCGCGAGGCACTCGCGATGGGCACCCCGGTCTCGGATATCACCACCCATGCCTGGGCTCTCGAGACCAGCCCCCATCTGCCCGATCCGATGGTCGCGCTCACCAGCTGACCCGACGGTCTCTACCGATACCGACACTCGATCGTCTCTCGAAGGACTCGTTCTCATGCGTGTGGCAAATCAATCCGGCCGGCTCACCCTCGTCGCGGACGGTCGCGGCGTCGACGTCGAAACCGCCAGCGCCGGGCGCTTCTCCGCAGATCCCCAGCAGATTTTCGAGCGCTGGGACGAGTTCGTCTCGTGGGCCCGGACCGTGGATTTCTCCGATGCTGCTTCGGTGATCGAATCGGAGCTGCACGCTCCGGTTCCCCGGCCGGGCCAGATCTTCGCCGTCGGAGTGAACTACGCCGATCACGTCGAGGAATCCGGTCTCGAATTGCCCGATGCGCCCTTCGTGTTCACGAAGTTCCCCGCCGCGATCACCGGACCGTACGACACCATCGAACATCCCGGCGGCTCGGTGGACTTCGAGGTCGAACTCGTCGCGGTCATCGGCAAACACGCCCGCCACGTCCCCGTCTCGCAAGGCTGGGACCACGTCGCCGGCCTCACCCTCGGTCAGGACCTCTCCGAACGCGAGCTGCAGCTGTCCGGACCTCCCCCGCAGCAGTTCGCGCTCGGCAAGTCCTTCGCCGGCTTCGCCCCGATCGGCCCCGTGCTGGTCACCCCCAACGAGTTCGCCGATCGTGACGACATCGAGGTGAGCACCGTGCTGTCGGGCGAGCTCATGCAGAGCTCCCGCACCCGTCATCTGATCTTCCCGATCCCGGTCCTGGTGTCCTACCTGTCGTCGATCGTGCCGCTGCGCCCGGGCGATCTGATCTTCACCGGCACCCCGGCGGGCATCGGCTTCACCCGCGAGCCCAAACGGCTCATCGGCACCGACGACGAACTCGTCAGCCGCGCCGAGGGCATCGGCGAGATGCGCCACTGCTTCGTCGCCACCGGCCGTCCCCGCCCCCTCACCACTGTTTCCAGGAGCACGCACCATGTCTGACATCACCGTTCCCGTACTCGTCGTCGGCGGCGGCGGCTGTGGCCTGACCACCTCGATCCTGCTCTCCGAGCACGGCATCGACCACCATCTCGTCGAGCGGCACACCGGCACCTCGCCGCTGCCGAAGGCGCACTACCTCAACCAGCGCACCATGGAGGTGCTCCGGCAGTACGGCGTCGCGGACTCGATCTACGAAGTCGGCACGCCGCCGAAGAACATGGGCAAGACCCGCTGGGTGACCTCCCTCGGCGGCGACGGCGAACTCGACGCACGCACCCTGTTCACCCTCGACTCCTTCGGAGGCGGGGGCCTCGAGAACAAGTACGCCGAGGACAGCCCGTGCCTGTCGAGCAACTACCCCCAGGTGCGGCTCGAGCCGCTGCTGCGCGCCCACGCCGAGCAGCGCGCACCGGGCTCGATCCACTTCCACCGGGAACTGGTCTCGTTCACCCAGGACGACGACGGCGTCGATGCGGTCATCCTCGACCGGGACACGCAGGAGACCTACACCGTCCACGCCCAGTACCTGGTCGCCGCGGACGGCGGCAAGACCGTCGGCCCCGAACTGGGGGTGACGCTGGAAGGCCCGACCGGGATCCTGGACATGGTCAGCACTCATTTCACCGCGGATCTGTCGCAGTACTGGGAAGACGACGTGCTGATCACCTGGCTGGTCAACCCGGAAGGGGCCGGCTCCTGGCACAGCGGCGCCATGGCCGCGATGGGACCGACCTGGGGCAAGCATTCGGAAGAGTTCGTCATCCACTTCACCTTCCGCCCGGACGACCCCAACCGCTTCGATGAAGAGGCGATCGTTCCCCGGCTGCGGGAACTGCTCAAGCTGCCCGACCTCGAACCGCAGGTGCACAAGGTCAGCCACTGGATCCTCGAAGGGGTGCTCGCCGACAAGTACCAGGTCGGCCGCATCTTCCTCGCCGGGGACGCCGCCCACCGGCACCCCCCGACCACCGGCCTCGGGCTCAACACCGCCATCCAGGACGCCCACAACCTGGTGTGGAAACTCGCCGCCGTCCTGCGGGGGGACGCCGCGCCCGCGCTGCTCGACAGCTACGAGCCGGAACGGCGCCTGGTGGGCATGCGCAACGTCGACTGGGCCATGTTCACCTTCCTCAACCACATGGTCATCGACGCCGGCCTCGGGCTGAGCCCCGATCAGCCTCTCGAGCTTCGCACCCAGGTGTTTCGGGACTTGTTCTCCGACACCCCGATGGGCGAAACCCGCCGGGCGCGGGCGTTCGAGGTCGCCAACACCCAGCGCACCGAGTTCCAGGCGCACGACCTCGAGATCGGCTTCGCCTACCAGGACGGCGCCCTGGTGCCCGACGGCAGCGACGCCCCGCCGCGGGACCCGATGGGCAGCGTGTACTTCCCCACCACCCGCCCCGGACACCGCCTTCCCCACGCCTGGATCGAGCACCACGGCCACCGGGTCTCCACCCACGATCTCACCGACACCGATACCGCCTTCGTGCTCGTCACCGGTGCCCAGGGCCAGGCCTGGGTGAGCGCGGCCGATACGGTCGAGAAGAAGTTCGGGATCCGCATCAAGGTCGTCACGATCGCCGACGGCGCCGACTACACCGATCCCACCGGGCGTTGGAACGAACTGCGCGAGATCGCAGAAGACGGGGCGATCCTGGTCCGCCCCGACAACCACGTCGCCTGGCGCAGCGCCGAGCGCGCCACCGATCCGGCCGACGACCTCGCCCGCACCGTCGGCACCCTCCTGTCCCGCTGAGCCGACGCCGCCCATGCCGTCCCGGCGACCGAGTACCCACGCATATCCGCGGTCGCCGGGCGGTATACCAGCCCCGAAAGGAAACACCCATCGATGTCCGGTCCCGAACCCGAACTGCTGTGGTCTCCCGCTGCCGAACGGGCCGCCGCCTGCCGGATGTCGCAGTACCAGCGCTGGCTCGCCACCGAAAAGAACGTGCGCACCACCGATTACCGGTCGCTGTGGCAATGGTCGGTGACCGATCTGGAGGGATTCTGGTCCTCGATCTGGGACTACTTCGACGTCCTCGCCTCGGTTCCCGCTTCCACCGCGCTGGCCGCAGACAAGATGCCCGGGGCGCAGTGGTTCCCCGGGGCGCGGCTGAACTGGGCGGAGAACCTGCTACGGCACATCGACGCCGACGGGCCCGCAATCGTCTCGCTCGACGAGAACGGCCACCGATCCGAGATCGGGCGGGCCCAGCTGGTGTCCCAGGTCGCCAATCTCGCCGCACAGTTCCGCGCAATGGGGGTGCGCCCCGGCGACCGGATCGCGGCGGTGCTGCCGAACATCGCGCCGACGGTGGTCGCGGTGCTCGCCGCGGCCAGCGTCGGCGCGGTGTGGTCGTGCTGCGCCCCGGACTTCGGTCTCAAGGGACTGCTGGACCGGTTCACCCAGATCGAACCGACCGTGCTGATCGGCGTCGACGGCTACCGGTTCAACCACAAGACCGTCGACCGCCGTGCCCTGCTCGCCGAGCTGCAGGCCCACCTGCCCACCGTCACGCACACCGTCATGGTCCGCACCCTCGACAGCACGACACCGCTTCCCGACGGAGTCCTCGATTTCGCCGAGCTGATCACCGGGGACGCCGAGCCCCGGTACGAGCAGGTGCCGTTCGATCATCCCCTGTGGATTCTCTACAGCTCCGGCACCACCGGACTGCCCAAGGGCATCGTGCACTCGCACGGCGGCATCCTGCTCGAATCCCTCAAGGCCAACGCCCTGCACTACGACCTCGGCCCCACCGATCGGGTGTTCATCGCCGCCAGCACCGCGTGGGTGGTGTGGAACATGCTCGTCGACGCCATGGTCACCGGCGCGACCATCGTCACCTACGACGGCAGCCCCACCGCCGACGGCCCGGACACCCTGTTCCGTGTCTGCGGTAAGGAACGCGTCACCCGCTTCGGCACCGGAGCCGCCTACCTGACCCTGTGCGAAAAGGCCGGCGCCAACCCGGGTGCGGACTTCGATCTCGGCTCGCTGCGGTCGATCATGAGCACCGGCTCCCCGCTGCCCGACTCCACCTGGACCTGGGTCTATCAGGCGGTCGAGTCCGATGTGCACCTCGGTTCCGACAGCGGAGGGACGGATGTGGCCACCGCGTTCGTCGGGGCCAATCCCCTCCAGCCGGTGTACACGGGCGAGCTGCAGGGACCGTGCCTGGGAGTCGCAGTCGAAGCCTGGAATGCCGACGGACACCCGGTCACCGACGAAGTCGGGGAGATGGTCATCACCGCGCCGATGCCGTCGATGCCGATCTACTTCTGGAACGACCCCGACGGTGCCCGCTACCACGACGCGTACTTCGACACCTTCCCCGGAGTGTGGCGGCACGGCGACTGGATCACCATCACCGACCACGGCAGCTGCCGGATCCACGGCCGCTCCGATTCGACCATCAACCGCGGCGGCGTGCGGATGGGCTCGGCCGACATCTACCAGGCCGTCGAAGCCCTCCCCGAGATCGCCGACGCCCTGGTCATCGGCGCCGAACTCCCCGACGGCGGCTACCACATGCCCCTGTTCGTCGTGCTCCACCCCGGCTACGACCTCGACGACGCACTGGTGGAGAAGATCCGCACCACCATCCGCACCGAGGTTTCACCGCGTCACGTTCCCGACGAGATCGTCGACGTCCCCGCCGTACCCATGACCCGCACCGGCAAGCGCCTCGAGGTGCCGATCAAGAGGCTCATCCAAGGGGCCCCGGCGGAGAGTGCACTGAACCGGGCCACCGTCGCCGATACCGATGCCCTGGACTGGTACATCGACTACGCCAATGCCTTTCACCGCTCTCGCCAGACACAGGATCAGTGAGGACTGTCGTGACCGACACCGTAGAGAACCCTGCACCCCACCGGCTCGAGCCTGTCGGAGAACGGGCGCTCGATGTGTTGTTCACCTCGGCGCGGACTGCGAACACCTTCGCGCCCATCCCGGTGTCCGACGCGCACCTGACCGAGATCTGGGAGTTGGCGCGGTGGGCACCGACGGGGGCGAACACCCAACCGCTGCGAATAGTGTTCGTTCGCACGGAATCCGGGCGCGATCGGCTGGTCGCCCACATGAACGACGGCAACAAGGCCAAGACCGCTTCGGCTCCGGCCGCGGCGATCCTGGCCGTGGACACCCGGTTCCACGACCATATGGGCACCCTGCTGCCGTTCAAGCCCGAACTCGGGCAGCTCTACGCATCGAACGCGGCAGTCCGGTCGGCCACCGCCCAGCTGAACGCGGCGCTGCAGGCCGGCTACTTCATCCTCGCCGTCCGGGCCCGCGGTCTGGCGGCCGGGCCGATGAGCGGGTTCGACGCCGCCGCCCTCGATGCGGACTTCTTCCCCGACGGGCAGTGGCGGTCGCTGCTGGTCGTCAACATCGGACATCCCGGTGAGAACCCGTGGTTCGAGCGGCTTCCCCGCCTCGAGCACACCGAGTGCCTCCGCTGGGAATGATCGTGGGTTGCTTACTCCGCGAGGGTGTCGAGCAGTGGTCGGACACGGTAGTCCACCATTTCGCGCATCACCAGGGCCGTGGTGGTGCGTTTGACGCCCTTGATGTTCAGGATGTCCCCGGCGACGCGATACAGATCGTCGGCGTCCCGGGCGGCGACGTGGACGAGCAGGTCGGCGACGCCGCTGAGGCCGTGCACTTCGAGGACCTCGGGTATCGCGTCGAGTGCGGCCCCGACGCGGTCGAGTTTGCGCTGGGTGACGTTGGTGAGCACGTACGCCTGCAGCGGATAACCGAGGATTGCCGGGTCGATGCGGCGTTCGAACGAGCGCAGCGCCCCGGCCTCGTCGAGCTTGCTCAAGCGAGCCTGGACGGTGTTGCGGGACAGACCGGTTCGATCAGCCAAGGCCATGACGGTGGCACGCGGATCGTCGGACAAGGCGGTCAGGATTCGCGCGTCGATGCGGTCGGCTCGGTGTGTGCTTGGCAAAGTGCCAACCTCGCTTTCGTCCACCCCCGCCAGCGGGGTGCATAGTGCTCAATTTTCGGTTCCAGTATTGCGCATACAGTCGTGCACTGGTGGACTGTTGTCACACCCCGCAGGTCGGGCAAGCCTCCCCAGACACGATCCGGTGGGCATCCCCATTCCTTCGCCGCTCGGCCGCTTCTCATCCGTCGCCGGCCGAGCCGGCTCCCCTCGGCACCTGATGCAGTAGCCCTGCCCGGTTCCGCGTTGTTGTCTTCAAGGAGAATTCCGATGCCCCAGCCCGTGTCCCTCGACTCCGTGACCTCACACCCCACCGGCCACACCGGTGCGTGCGAGGACCTTGCCGCCCTCGAGGCGATCCGGCAGCGGGTGCTGTGGCTGTCGACCTCGATGATCCACCACGCGAACCGGGTCCGGCCCAACCCCACCGGCCTGAAAGTCGGTGGCCATCAGGCCTCGTGCGCGTCGATGGTCTCGATCATGACCGCCCTGTGGTTCGAGCACCTGCGTCCCGGGGATCGGGTGTCGGTCAAACCCCACGCGTCTCCGGTGCTGCACAGCATCAACTATCTGCTCGGTGAACTGGACGAGAAGTACCTGACCACCCTGCGCGAGTTCGGGGGTCTGCAGTCGTATCCGAGCCGGTCGAAGGACCCGGACACGGTCGACTACTCCACCGGGTCGGTCGGGATCGGCGCCACCGCCCCGATCTGGGGGGCGATGGCCCGCCGCTACGTCGACACCCACCTCGGCGACACCGGTCGGGGTCGGCAGTACTCGCTGGTCGGCGACGCCGAACTCGACGAGGGCGCGGTCTGGGAGGCCATCCTCGATCCCGGTATCACCGACCTCGGGGAGGTGGTGTGGATCGTCGATCTGAACCGCCAGTCGCTGGACCGGGTGGTGCCCAACATCGCCGCCCGCCGGCTGGAGAAGATGTTCGACGCCGCCGGATGGCAGGTGATCACGGTCAAATTCGGCACCCTGCTCGAAGCACTGTTCGCCCGCCCCGGCGGGGATGCGCTGCGCACCCGGATCCTGGACATGCCGAATCCGGAATACCAGCGGCTGCTGCGCTGCACCCCGGCCGAGGTCCGCGACCGGCTGCCCGGGGACGGCCCCGGCAGCACGCGGATCGCCGAGCTGATCGCCACCCTCGACGATGCGACGCTCACCGCCGCGGTCCGCAACCTCGGCGGGCACGACCTGCAGGCCCTCTCGCAGGCGTACCGGCAGATCGACGACACCCGCCCCACGGTGATCATCGCCTACACCATCAAGGGCTACGGCCTGCCCACCGAAGGGCACCCGCAGAACCACTCCGCGCTGCTGACCGTCGACGAATACACGCAACTGGCGTCGAGTCTGGGGATGGACCCGCAGCACCCGTGGGGCCGGTTCGCGGCCGACACCGCGGCAGGACAGCTGTGCCGGACCGCCGCCGGCCGGCTGCGGCGCGACCCGATCCCGGCGCTGCCGAACCTGACGCTTCCCACCGATATCGGCCGCACCCCCAAGGGCACCGCCACCACCCAGGCCGCCCTCGGCCGGGTACTGCTGGACCTGACCCGCGAAGCACCCGAGGCCGCCGGGCGGGTGGTCACCGTCAGCCCCGACGTCAGCTCGACCACCAACCTCGGCGGCTGGGTGAACAAGGCCGGGGTGTGGTCGGCGGCCGAGCGGCACAACTGGTTCGCCGACGACGCCGAAACGATCATGCACTGGAACGAGCGGCCCACCGGACAGCACATGGAACTCGGCATCGCCGAAACCAACCTGGTCGGGCTGATCGGCGAACTCGGCGCCACCTGGAGCCGCTGGGGTCAGCCGCTGCTGCCCATCGGGGTGCTCTACGACCCGTTCGTCGAACGCGCCCTCGAGCCCTGGTCGTACGGCATCTACGCCGGCGGCCAGTCCATCCTCGTCGGCACCCCCTCCGGGGTCACCCTCGCCGCCGAAGGCGGCGCCCACCAGTCGATCAAGACCCCCTCGATCGGTCTCGAACAACCCGGCTGCATCAGCTACGAACCGGCCTTCGCCCTCGACGTCGAATGGACCCTGCTCGCCTCCCTCGCCCGGCTCGGCCGCCCCGACGGCACCTCGGCGTATCTGCGGCTCTCGACCCGCCCGGTGGATCAGGCCCTCGCCGCGGTGCCCACCGACCCGGCCGCGCGCGAACGCCGGCGCCGTCAGGTCGTCGCCGGTGGCTACCCGATCCGGCGCCGCGAGGGCGCGCAGGTCACGATCGTGGCGATGGGCGCGATGCTCACCGAGGCGCTCGCCGCCGCGGACCGGCTCGCGGCCTCCGGGGTGCCGGCCGACGTGCTGTGCATCACCAGCCCCGGCCTGCTGTTCGAGGCCTGGCAGGCCCGCCAGGGCCGCGGCCGCGGTGAGAGCTGGATCCTCGATCAGCTCTTCCCCACCGACCGGGCCACCCCGATGGTCACCGTCCTCGACGGCCACCCCCACACCCTGGCGTTCCTGGCGGGCATCAACCGGGTGCGCAGCACCTGCCTCGGCGTGTCCCGGTTCGGGCAGGTCGGCGGGCTCGACGATGTCTACCGCTACCACGGCATCGACACCGACAGCATCGTCACCGCCGCCCTCGACCTCCTCCCCTGACCGGCCCCCGTTCACGCATCACCAGGAACAGAAGAGACCCCATGACCACCGGACAACTCACCGGCACCACCGTGCGGATGCCGGCCCTCGGCGACAGCGTCGACGAGGGCACCGTCACCCGCTGGCTCAAACAACCCGGCGACCACGTCACCGCCGACGAACCGCTGCTCGAGGTCGCCACCGACAAGGTCGACACCGAAATCCCCGCGCCGGTCACCGGTGTCCTGCAGCGGATCCTCGCCGAGGAGAACGACGTCGTCGCCGTCGGCGCCGAGTTGGCGATCATCGCCGAACCGTCCACCGGAGCGGTGAACCCGTCCCCCGTTCCTTCCGTATCGGCACCCGCGGCGGCTCCGGCATCCCCGGTCGCGGCGGCGCCCCCGGTGCCGGGGGCGGCGGCTTCTCCCCTGCGGCCGTCGCCCCCGGCACCGCCCCCCACTCCGACAGGTGCTGCCTCGCAACCGAAGGACTCCGGATCCGGTGGCACCACGGTGGAGAAGCTGCCCCGCATCCGCCGCACGATCGCCCGGCGGATGGTCGAATCGCTGCAGACCGCCGCGCAACTGACCACGGTGCTCGAGGTGGACGTCACCGCGATCGCCCGGCTGCGGGCCGCCCACAAGGACGACTTTCTGCGGCGGACGGGGATCAAGCTGTCGTTCCTGCCGTTCTTCGCCAAGGCCGCCGTCGATGCGCTCGCCGAGCACCGGGTTCTCAACGCCTCGCTCAACACCGAGGTCACCGAGGTGACCTACCACAACCACTGCCACCTGGGCATGGCCGTCGACAGCGACAAAGGTCTGATGGTGCCGGTCATCCGCGATGCCCACACGCTCGGCATCGAAGGACTCGCCCGGGCCGTCGCCGACAAGGCCGAACGCGTCCGCACCGGGAACATCACCGCAGACGAATTATCGAGCGGGACATTTACCCTCACCAACACCGGCAGCCGCGGCGCACTGTTCGACACCCCGATCCTCAACCAACCCCAGACCGGAATCCTCGGTGTCGGCGCCGTCGTCGAACGACTGATCCCCATACGAGCCGACGGCGAACTCCGCATCGACGTGCGCTCGATGGCATACCTGTCGATCACCTACGACCACCGCATCGTCGACGGCGCCGACGCCGCCCGATTCCTCACCACAGTCAAGAACACCCTCGAACACGGCTTCACCACAGCCGACCTGACCTGATCGCCCACCACACTCGGAAGGAGCAAACGTGAGCCCGGACGATCACGCTCTGTTGGCGTTCGCCGCCAAGTGGTCCCCCTTCGGCGGCGGAGACGAGTACATCCTCCCCGAATTCGGGCTCACCCCGGCGATCTTCTACCAGCGCGTCCTGGATCTGGTCACGAACACACCGACCAACGACGTCGATTTCGCCACCCGCAACCGCCTGCAGAAGTTCTGCGCACTCGAGCTGTCCCGCACGCGGTCGGGCAACCGCCCGGTGCCGCAGCAAGCGTGATCGGCACCATCGATCGCGGCAGTGGTACACACCCGAGTCGAGGTGCAGACCACTGCCGCGACGTGTCTGCCCAAACACCTTGGCGCGAAACGGGATGATCGATTGCGGTGGCTCCAGCGTGCAACTGTTGACCGTGGCCGAACTGGATCCGCAGTCGACGCCTGCCGGTAGGGAACGCAGCGAACTCCCCAACCGAAAGACATGCGATGAAACGGGATTGGCACAATGCACGTCGCGAACCGTCCGGCTACAGCGGCGGGGTGCATATCGACCAGCCCTCGGGTCGTCGATTGCCGGATCTGCTGTCCGGTGCTCGACTGTCCCCACCTCCACCACAGAACACCCGGCACCGTCTACACCCTGCTGTTCCGGGCGAGCCAACGAGGCCGGCTCGGTACACCGCCACCGCCGGCGTAGCCGACCACTTCCAGTACCACCACGGGCCGATCACACCCGACCGACGTCCGCTCCCCGCGGTGTACTGGACACACTTCGAGGAACTGCACGTGATCTCTTCCGTCCCCTCTGCTTCGACCCGCATTGTCCATGGTGCCCACAGCGCCTCCGCACCGCCCCTACCTGCCCACGGCACGTCGAACCCGCTGCGCACCCCGCCGGTGCCCATCACCGGAGCACACGCGGTGGTGCGCTCCCTCGAGGCCCTCGACGTCGAGGTCGTCTTCGGCATTCCCGGCGGCGCCATCCTGCCCGTCTACGATCCGATGCTCGACTCGCCGCGCATCCGCCACGTGTTGGTCCGGCACGAGCAAGGCGCCGGCCACGCCGCGACCGGATACGCCCAAGCCACCGGCAAGGTCGGGGTGTGCCTGGCGACCTCCGGACCGGGCGCGACCAATCTGGTCACCCCCTTGGCCGACGCCCAGATGGACTCGGTGCCGATCGTGGCGATCACCGGCCAGGTCGGACGAGGCCTGATCGGCACGGACGCGTTCCAGGAAGCCGACATCTGCGGGATCACCATGCCCATCACCAAACACAACTTCCTCGTCACCGACCCCGACGACATCCCACGTGTGCTCGCCGAAGCGTTCCACATCGCCGCTACCGGACGCCCCGGAGCCGTGCTGGTCGACATTCCCAAGGACGTGCTGCAGGCCCGGACCACCTTCTCCTGGCCTCCGGCGAAAAGACTGCCGGGCTACCGGCCGGTGACCACACCTCACAGCAAGCAGATCCGCGCCGCCGCCGAGCTGATCACCGCTGCCCAGGCACCGGTCCTCTACGTCGGCGGCGGCGTCATCAAGGCCGACGCCTCAGCCGAACTGCTCGAACTCGCCGAACTGACCGGCATCCCGGTCGTGACCACACTGATGGCACGCGGAGCGTTCCCCGACAGCCACCGCCAGCACTACGGCATGCCCGGCATGCACGGCACCGTCGCGGCCGTGGCCGCACTACAGAAAGGCGACCTGCTGCTCGCCCTCGGTGCCCGATTCGACGACCGTGTCACCGGCGACGCCGCTTCGTTCGCGCCCGGCGCCCGAGTCATCCACGCCGACATCGACCCCGCGGAGATCGGCAAGAACCGCTTCGCGGACGTACCGATCGTCGGCGACTGCAAGGAGACGATCACTGCACTCACAGAACGTATCAGCGCACTCCGCACCCATACGCCAGCGCCTGATTTGACCGACTGGTATACCTACCTCGACCGGATGCGCAACACTTTTCCCCTCAGCTACAACCGCCCGGCCGACGGGGCGCTCGCTCCCGAGCGGGTCATCGAAGCACTCGGCACAGCCGCCGGTCCCGACGCGATCTATGTCTCCGGCGTCGGACAGCACCAGATGTGGGCCGCGCACTACATCACCTACGACAAGCCGCGAACCTGGCTGAACTCCGGAGGTCTCGGCACGATGGGCTACGCCATCCCGGCCGCGCTCGGAGCCAAACTGGGGGCACCCGAGCGCGAGGTCTGGGCGATCGACGGTGACGGGTGCTTCCAGATGACCAATCAAGAACTGGCCACAGCCGCCATCGAAGGTATTCCACTCAAGGTCGCCGTCATCAACAACGGTAATCTTGGCATGGTCAAGCAACTCCAGGAGGTCCACTACCAAGGGCGGTACTCGAACATCGACCTGGCCACCCACTCACGCCGCATCCCCGATTTCGTGCTGCTCGCCGAAGCACTCGGTTGCGTCGCCCTACGCTGCGAACGCGACGAGGATGTCGACGCGGTCATCGCCGAAGCGCGCGCCATCGACGACCGTCCCGTGGTGATCGACTTCGTCGTCAGTACCAACGCGCTGGTGTGGCCGATGATCGCCGCCGGCGCCAGCAACGACCAGATCACCGCAGCCCACGGAATCCGGCCGCTGTTCGACGACAACGAACCCGCTCGAGAAACAGCCACACTTCACGATCTGATGGACACCCACCACTGAACCGACCACCCATGAGCACCGCACTGTCACCCCATGACTCGAGGACTGGGGACCAACCTCGGCCACGAAAGTCGAATCCGCCCTGTACTTCCGACCGTGATCAACCGGAACGCTGGCCCTATGACCCGCACTGTCGTCATCGATGTCGACCGCCTCGCCTCCGGAAACCACAACCCCTGGCAATACTGGCGGCAACCATCCGGTCGAACTCCTGCCGGAGCATCGCCCGCGCCGCGCGCGAGTGGGGGCAGTCTCGGTGCGCGATCACCGAATCGATCTCGCCGCCGTGCAGGACGGCGCCGGCCTGGCCGTCGCCGGTGACCAGCAGCCACCCACCACACCCGCATCCCGTCGGCCCTGGTAGGAGCGATCACCCGAGAGAACACACCAGTGGTGGACCGGCGACTCGATCCGCCCCGAAACCCACCGGCCGTCGACACCCGGGCCCGGCCAAGGCAGGCCGACACCGTGTCCGAGCTCGGCCACCGACGATGGAACACAGACCGAGGAAATGCCCGGGAGAACACGGCGCACAACTCCCGAGCGCGTCCTCGGACACCGCCTCCGATCAGGCATCGCACCCCGCACACCGAGCAACACCGAGGACCCGATGAGTTCACAGCGCACCGGAGGTCTACCCCGTCATGAGGAAACTGATCTACGGGTTCGGGGTGTCCCTGGACGGCTACATCAACGACCGCCACGGCAACATCGACTGGACCGCCCCCGACGAGGAAGTGCACCAGTTCCACAACGACAGATACCGCCGGATCGAGATCTCGCTGCACGGCCGCCGACTCTACGAACTGATGGCCGGGTACTGGCCGCACGTGCCCGAGAACGCGCCGCGCATCGAACGCGAATTCGGCGAGCTCTGGACAACCAAACCCAAGGTCGTCTTCTCCCGGACCCTCCCCGAGGTCCACTGGAACAGCACCCTGATCCGTGAGAACGCCGTCGAGGAAGTCCGCAGACTCAAAGCCGCAGGCGACGGCGCCATGGAGGTCGGTGGCGCGGGCCTGGCGGCCTCACTGATCCCGCACGGCCTCATCGACGAGTACCACCTGTTCCTCTCACCGGTAGTGCTCGGCGGCGGCACCCCACTCTTCCCGACACTGGACAAGCGCCTGCCGCTCCGACTGGCCGAGACCAGGCACTTCAATACCGTGGTGATGCTGCGCTACCTCGCCCACTGAGGTCCGTTCACCCGCCACCACCCGCATTCCCGCGCGACCGTCACCGCCTCAATACAGCCCTGTATCCGGCCGAGGGACTGTCTGAACAACGGTGGATCCGGGTTGGCCTGACACGCCGAGCAGCGCGCTTGGCGGGAGGGAACGACCATGACGGAAACACTGGAGCCCATGGCGGACGAGGTGGAGCAGCAGCAGCTTGCGCAGCAACTCCTGGCCCAGGCCAAGGAGCAGGGAATCGAGCTGATGGGCCCGAACGGGCTGCTGGGGCAGTTGACGAAGAACGTGCTCGAAACCGCGCTGGACGCGGAGATGACCGAGCACCTCGGCTACGAGAAGCACGACCCGGCCGGCCGTGGTAGCGGCAACTCCCGCAACGGCACCAGGTCGAAGACGGTGCTGACCGAGATCGGCCCGGTCGAGATCGAGGTCCCCCGGGACACCGAGTCGAGTTTCGAGCCGAAGATCGTGCGCAAACGGCAGCGCCGGCTGACCGGGATCGACGAGATCGTGCTCTCGCTCAGCGCCAAGGGCTTGACCACCGGGGAGATCTCGGCACACTTCCAGGACATCTACGGGGCCTCGGTGTCGAAGGACACCATCTCCCGCATCACCGACAAGGTGCTCGAGGAGATGACCGAGTGGCAGAACCGGCCGCTGGACCGGGTGTATCCGGTGGTGTTCATCGATGCCATCCACGTCAAGATCCGCGACGGGCAGGTCACCAACCCGCCGATCTACGTCGCGATCGGGGTGACCGTCAACGGCAAGCGCGACATCTTGGGGCTGTGGGCCGGGGACGGCGGTGAGGGCGCGAAGTTCTGGCTGGCGGTGCTCACCGAGATCAAGAACCGCGGGGTCGCCGATGTGTGCATCGTCGTGTGCGACGGGTTGAAGGGTCTGCCGGAGGCGATCAACACCGTGTGGGAACTCGCTGTGGTGCAAACTTGCGTTATCCACTTGATCCGCAACACTTTTCGATTCGCACCACGGCAGCATTGGGACGAGATGTCGCGGGATCTCAAACCGGTGTACACCGCCCCGACGGAGGCCGCAGCCAAGGAACGATTCGTCGAGTTCTCCACCAAGTGGGGACCGAAGTACCCGGCGATCGTCCGGCTGTGGGACAACGCGTGGAGCGAGTTCGTCCCGTTCCTCGACTACGACGTCGAGATCCGACGCGTGATCTGCTCGACGAACGCGATCGAGTCGGTCAATGCCCGCTACCGGCGTGCGATCCGGGCCCGTGGGCACTTCCCGACCGAGCAGGCCGCCCTCGAGTGCCTCTATCTCGCGACCCGAGCGCTGGACCCGACCGGTCGGGGTAGGGCACGATGGGCGACGAGGTGGAAGCCTGCCTTGAACGCCTTCGCGATCACTTTCGAAGGACGCATCAACTAACCGATGCCAGGCCGGATCCACCGTTTATCGGACACTCCCCCGGCCGATATGCAGGCCTTACGTAAGCTAGCCGAGGCATGAAGTGACAATCTGCAGTCTCCGAGTGAGCGGCACGCCGCCTGTTGACGCCATCGCGGATCCGGCGCAGATCCGGGGTGGGCCGGGGCGAGGATCGATGCATTGCTGTCTCGGCCGGGTCAGGGCACCGGGAACTGCACCGATGACTTGGCGGCGACGAAACTCGCGAACTCGGTGTTGACGCGTTGGTGCTGTGGATCGGTCATGTAGTCGCTGAGTGCCTGTTGGTCACGGAAGACGGCGGCGACGGCGTAGTCCGCGTTTCCCGGCCGCAGGCGCAGGTCGGCACCGTGGTGGTAGGACTCGATACCCGAGCAGGAGTGGGAGACGGCCTCGAGCGCGCGGGAGAGCGCGTCGATCGTCTCTGATGTGGTGTTCGCGGTGAAGCTGAAGGTCACCACGTGGGCGATAGGCATGACCGGTGGTTCTTTCTGGGAGTGGCCGGGTTCGGCAGTGCGGTCGGGCTGCGACAGTGTTCTCAGGCGGGTTGAGCTTCGAGGTGGTGCAGCGGGGCGCCGGTGGCTGCGCGCACCTGCTCTTCGCTGACACCGGGTGCGCACTCGCGCAGCACCAGGCCGTCGTCGGTCACGTCGATCACGGCGAGGTCGGTGATGATCCGCTGCACCACACCCTCCCCCGTGAGCGGCAGCGAGCACTCCGAGACGATCTTGGGGTTGCCCTGCTTGTCGGTGTGTTCCATCAGCACGATGACCGTGCGAGCCCCATGGACGAGATCCATCGCCCCGCCCATGCCCTTGACCATCTTGCCCGGCACCATCCAGTTCGCCAGATCCCCCGTGGCCGAGACCTCCATGCCACCGAGCACCGCGGTGTCGATGTGCCCCCCGCGGATCATGCCGAAGCTCAGCGCCGAGTCGAAGAACGCCGCACCCGGGGTGACCGTCACCGTCTCCTTGCCCGCGTTGATCAGGTCCGGATCGACCGCGTCCTCGGTCGGGTACGGCCCCGTCCCCAGGATCCCGTTCTCACTGTGCAGGGTGACCTTCACGCCCTCGCGCAGGTAGTTGGGAATCAGCGTCGGCAGGCCGATTCCGAGGTTGACGTACTCCCCCGGCGACAGCTCCTGAGCAGCCCGGGCCGCCATCTGTGTGCGCGACCAGCCGACGGTCTGTGTGTCCACACTCACGGTCATCTCAGGCACCCTTTCCGGCCGACACGGTCCGCTTCTCGATCTGCTTGTCCTGCACCCCGGTGTGCACGATCCGGTTGACGAAGATCCCCGGCAGGTGTACTTCGCCCGGATCGATCTCGCCCGGCTCCACCAGCTCCTCGACCTGCGCGATACAGATCCGGCCGGCCATCGCGGCGAGCGGGTTGAAGTTCATCGCGGCCTTGTTGAACACCAGGTTGCCCTCGGTGTCGCCCTTGAGCGCGTGCACCAGCGAGAAGTCCGCCGTGATCGATTCCTCGAGCACGTACCGCTTGCCGCGGAATTCGCGGATCTCCTTCGGCGGGGATGCCGCCGCAACGGATCCGTCGGCGTTGTATCGCCACGGCAGGCCGCCCTGCGAGATCGGTGTCCCTACCCCGGCGGGGGTGAAGAAGGCGGGAATGCCCGCGCCGCCGGCCCGCAGCTTCTCCGCGAGGGTTCCCTGGGGCGTCAGCTCCACCTCGAGTTCACCCGACAGGTACTGCCGCGCGAATTCCTTGTTCTCCCCCACATACGACGAGATCATCCGCCGGATCTTGCCTGCGGTGAGCAACAGGTCCAGTCCGTGGCGCGCGCTGCCGCAGTTGTTCGAGAAGATCTCGAATCCGCTGACGTCACGGTCGGCGAGTGCGGCGATCAATACGTCGGGCACGCCGACGACTCCGAAACCTCCCACGGCCAGGGCCGCTCCCGACGGGATGTCTGCGACCGCCTCGATGGCGGAGGCGACCGCCTTACCGGCGTGCAGCGGGGTGAGATGATCGGTCACGCGGGTCAGCCTTTGCTCGAGTGCGCGCCGGTCATGAGGGCGGCGAGGTCTTCGGGTTCGAGGAACGACGGCGGCAGGGGCGGTCCCCACGAGTACAGGCCGGCCAGCCCGTGGAGCACCTCCGGGGTCCACACCTCGTCTTCGGGGATGCAGTCCATATCGGAGTAGTACTCGGAGTAATTGCCGGCGGGATCGCGCAGGTACCAGAAGAAGTTCGAGCCGGCGTAATGCCGTCCCAGGCCCCAGGCGTGCCGTTCCGGATGTCCTTCGAGCATTCCGTATCCGCCGCGTCCGACTTCGTCGATGTCGTCGACCTGCCAGCTGGTGTGGTGCAGGAAGTTCACCGGCGAGGCCTGGACGAGCACGTTGTGGTGATCGGTGGAGCAGCGCATGAAGGCGGCCGTGTCCCCGACGTAATCGCTGACCTTGAACCCGAGGCCTTCGGTGAAGAACCTCCGCGTCGTCTCGTAGTCGACACTGCCGAGCACGGCGTGGCCGAGCTTGCGGGGACGGACCGGCTCGGTGCGCGAGGAGAAGGGCGCGCGGCCGATGCGGTCGATCCGTCCGGGCCCGTTGTACGGGGTGGCCGGTACCGGGGGCACGACGATGCGCGAGCGTACCGCGACACGCACTCGGGTGCCGGTGGCCGGTTCCACGGCCACCAGAGAAGACTCTTCGTGCACCACCGGTACGCCGAGCTGGGCCAGTCGCCGGGCGATGGACGCGATGTCGTCGGGGTCGTCCGCAGCGACCTCGAGTTCGACCAGCCGACGGATCGGTGCATGGACGATCTCGAGTTGCTCGCCACCATTCTGGGTGGCGAAGATGCCGCCACCGCGGTGGTCGAGCCCGAATTCGGTGTAGTAGGAGATGTTTTCGTCCACATTGGGCACACCGATGGTGACTTTGCCCAGTCCGTGCAATGCCATGACAGTTCTCCTCTTACTTCGCGGCGGGAGCGGCGACGAACCGCTGGTGCAGTTCGCCGATGCCTTCGATCCAGCTGTCGAGGGTTTCGCCGGGCTGCAGGAACCGCTTCGGGGTGCGGCCACCGCCGACGCCGGCAGGGGTACCGGTGAAGATGACGTCGCCCGGGTACAAGGTGACGGTTTGCGAGAGGGCGGCGATCAGCTTGCCGACCGGGAAGATCAGCTCGCGGGTGCGGCCCTTCTGCATCTCTTCGCCGTCGATGCTGCAGCCGAGCTCCAGATCGCTCGGATCGGCGAACTCGTCCGGGGTGACCAGCCACGGACCCTGCGGGGAGAATCCGGGGAACGACTTTCCGAGTCCGAATTGCGGTGCGGGTCCGCGCAACTGGGTGACTCGTTCGGAGATGTCCTGCCCGACGGTCAATCCGGCCACGTGGTCCCAGGCATCCTGCTCGGCGATCTGGAAGCCTTCGCGGCCGATGATCGCCACGAGTTCGATTTCCCAGTCGACGTTGCCGCCGGCGGGAATGGTGACCTCGGTGTCCGGACCGGAGAAGCTCGAGACGTACTTGGTGAAGACCGGCGGGAGCTGGCTCGGCGCCTCGAAGCCGGATTCGGCGGCGTGAGCGGAGTAGTTCAGGCCGACCGCGAAAACCTGGCGCGGGGCCGGGGACGGCGCCGCGAGCGCTGCCCGCTGCACCGGGGTGGTCTGCTCCGTCGAATCCACATCCGAAGCCCAGGAGCGGAACTCGTCCCAGGTGTTGTAGATCGACGGCAGGTCCGGACCGAACCGGCCATCGCTCGCAGTGGCGATATCGAAGGCGTGCTCGGCACCGCGCTCTCCGACGATCAGAGCGGCGCGACCGGCAAGGTTGGCAATACGCATGAGAGGTATCTCCTGAAATTGTGTAGGGAACTCGGGGCGGTGAGGGGTCAGGCTGTCGGAACAGGGGTGGCGGCAGAGATCGGAGCGAGGACGGCGTGGTACTCGTCGACAAGGTCGGTGAGCCGCTCCGGGGTGGCAGCGGTGCCGAAGACGTAGTGGTCGGGCCGGAGCAGTACGCCGACGATCTGCTGGTCGGCGAACCAGCGCGACCATGCGTGAGTGGAATCCTCGAGATCGCAGCCTTCCGCCGCGATCGAGAACACTCGCACGTTCGCCGCATCGAGTAGGGACCGATGCGTTTCGCCGATCCGGGCAGCAACCGCGGCGTCGGACGTCAGCAGAACCGCGCCGTAGCCGACGACGTCGTCGAGCAGTGCGGGGTGCCCGCCGGCAGTTTCCACCGGGAACTGCGGAGCATGGGTTCCCGCGAGTCCGGCGAGGCCCTCGGCCGTGGCCACGATCCCCGACCCCAGGACCGGCTGCTCGGTGATGGGCAGAACCTTGGCCGGATCTGCTCCCCCGGCGAGCATGCGGGCGTCACGTTCGGCAGCCAGCTCCGGGTCCAGGACGCAGATGACATTGCCGAGGGCCACCGACATCGCGATTGCGTACTGCAGGTGTCGCGTCCGTTCGGAGGTGTAGCTGTCGAGCAGTGCCGGGCGGGACCGGCCGCTCAGGACACGGTCGAGCTTCCAGGACAGGTTCGCCGCGTCGCGCATGCCCGAGCACATGCCCTGGCCTGCGAACGGATGCATCTGGTGGGCGGCATCGCCGGCCAGAAGCAGTCGGCCCTTGTTCCACGCGTCGGCCCACCGGGCACCGAAGGTGTAGACCGCGTGCCGCTCGAGATCGGTGTTTTCCGGGGTTCGCCCCCAGGCTGCGAGCAACTCCCACGCCTTGGCGGGGTCGTTGAGGCAGTCGCGTGTTTCCCCCGGCAGTCGCATGAACTCCCAGCGTCGCCGTCCCGGTCCGCCGGACACCACGGTGGTGGGTCGCGCCGGATCGCACATCTGCCAGTTCTGCGGCACCGGGTCTACGTCGTCCCAGCCCGGCGGTGCCCAGTCGGCGTCGTCGTGGGGCTTCGTGTCCACCACCAGCCAGTCGAAGAAGAATCCCCGGTCGACCATGGAGACACCCATGCGCTGGCGGACGAAGCTGTTCGCGCCGTCGCATCCGACCACGTATCGGGCTCGGACCTGGCGTTGCTTGGTCACCGCGCTGGTGTAGGTGACCAGCACGTCGTCGTCGGTTTCGTGGATCTGCACCACCTCGGCGCCGCGCCGCAGCCGCACGTTGGGCATGGCGGTCACCGCGTCGGCGAGCACCTGTTCGAGCTCGGGTTGGGAGAAGAAGGACGTGCCCCACCCGCATGGGCGCTCGAGCTCCCACGGGATCTTCACCAGTGTCCGGCCTTGGGCGTTGCGCCACTCGTACGAGTCGCGCACCGGCTCGGAGATGGCCTTGACCTCGTCGCTCAGGCCCATGGACTGGAAGGCGCGTCCGATCTCGTCGTCGAAGACCACGGCCCGGGGCAAACCGTAGGGCTCGGGCCAGCGTTCGAGGATCACCACGTCGTGACCTTGCAGGCCCAGCAGCCGTCCGACGGCCAAGCCCACCGGGCCGGCTCCGACCACGACCACATCGTGCAGTTCAGGCTGCATTGCCGAGGTCCTCTCGTTTGGAAGGGGAATGGTGCGGATCACCCACACACCAATTAAGCATGTTGAATATGCTTAATACTGTGACGTGATCTGGGTCTCATGTCAAGGGGTCTGAGAGAATCAGGCATGGTGAATTGCGATCGAGTACGAAAGAGCAGGTGGAGGGCATGAACACCCCCCAGCCGGACCTGCAGGTGCGAGGGTCACTGACCCGGCCGGAGCAGGCCGCCCTCGCGATCGGCCGTCTCGCCGAGAGCGCCGAGCCCGGCGCGCGCCTCGGCACCAAGCAGGAACTACAAGAGCGCTGCGGGGTTTCGAAAGGAACCTTCAACGAGGCCCTGCGTTTGCTGCAGGCGCGGGGCCTGATCACCGTCCGCTCAGGTCCGGGCGGAGGCCTGTTTGCCGCAGAGCCCACACCTGCCGTGCGGATCGGCAACGCCATTTTGGCCCTCGATCGAACGGAAACCTCCGTCGACGACGCGGTACGGATCCGCAGCGCACTGGATCCCCTGTTGATCGACGACGCCATCCAGTTCGCCGGCCGCGCCGACATCGCCCGTATGCGGCAAGCACTCGACGAGATGAGCCGATCGGTCGAGACCGAAGACGTGCTGACCTTCCTGCGCGCGAATTGGGATCTGCACGCGGCCATCGCACGCACCAGCCCCAGTCGGGTACTTCGATCGGTCTATCTCAGCCTGCTCGACGTGCTTGCCTCGCATACTGTTTCAGCGGAACCTGTCGAAGGTCGGACCCTGGCGGAAGTGCTCGCCGAACGTTTGGTGCTGCATTCCGATCTCGTCGAAGCGCTCGCAGGCAAAGACCTTTCGCGCGCCCAGGAACTTATCGCTGTCCACAATCAGCGCTGACTCCATCCAGCCCTCCAGAAGGAGCCATTACGTGCAGGCAGCAGTTGTCCATCAGTGGGGCGGTCCCGAGCAACTCGTCCTCGAAACCGTGGCCGATCCCACCCCCAGCCCGGGCCATGCCGTCGTCGAGCTCAAAGCCAGTGCCGTCAATTGGCACGACATCCTCGTCCGTCGCTCCGGCCGCGGATTCCCGATTCCTCGCATCCTCGGCATCGACGGTGCCGGCATCCGGCGCGACACCGGTGAGGAAGTGCTCATCTATCCTGGGTTGAACTGGGGCGACAACCCCGCTGCCCCGTCGGCACAGTTCTCGATCCTCGGTGACGAAACCGACGGCACCTACGCCGAACTCGTCTGCGTACCTGCCGCCAACCTCTTCCCCAAACCTGGCTACCTCAGCTGGGAGGAAGCCGCGGCGCTGCCGGTCGGTGCGCTGACCGCATACCGCGCGATCGTTACCCGGGCCGGCCTGTGCCCCGGCGACACCGTTCTCGTCCTCGGCGCCGGCAGCGGCGTGTCCACCTTCTCGATCATGATCGCCGCCACCCTCGGCGCCACTGTGCTGGTCACCTCCTCGAGTACGGACAAGATCGAGCGGGTTCGCGAGCTCGGTGCCACGGACGGAGTGCTCTACACCGACCCGAACTGGCCCCAGCAGATCATCGACGCGACAGGTGGCGTCGATGTCGTCGTCGACGGTGTCGGCGCCAACCTCGACCAGTCCCTTTCCTGCCTCAAACCCGGCGGCCGTGTCGTCGTCTTCGGGGCGACCGCAGGCACAGTCGGGAACATCGACATCCCTTCCCTCTACTTCGGGCAGCACACCATCCTCGGATCGACTCTCGGCACCCGAGATGAGTTCGGCGGGATGCTCTCGCTGTTCGATGCCCATGGTCTCCACCCGGTGATCGACTCCGTACGTCCTCTGACCGATGTCCGTGCCGCCCACGAACGCATCGAAAGCCGTGCCCACTTCGGCAAGCTGGTCCTGTCCATCGACTGAGGACGGAGTTCGGTGATCTCGGCCGGGGCATGCAGCGTTTCGTCAGATCAGCGGGGTCACCTGCTCATCGACGTTGAGCAGCGCTCGTCCATATGCCTCCGCACTGATGGACGGGTTGACCACGGCATGACGCGATCCGGTCTCGAGATCGCGCCACTTGAGCTGCAGCGGGCTGCCTTCGGCGAAACTGCCCGCGCCCTGCACACTGAGCAACAAATCCATCGCCTCGCGTGCACGTGTCGCCACGACGCCGACGTCCATCCGCACCCGGGCCCGGCTCAGGACATCGGGATACTCGGCACCGCGAGCTGCCGCATCGATATCGGCGGCGGCGCGGAAGCAGTGCAGTTCGGCGGTGTCCACGAGCGATGCCGCCTGTGCCATGTCGAGCTGCGTCGAGCCCGAATCGTTGGCCTTGTCATAGAAGGTGTAGGAGATTCCCCGACCCTTGGCAAGAGATGCCTTGACGAAGTCCAGTGCCCCCTTCGCGAGTCCCAGCCGGGGCCGGCCAGCACCAATGCCAGAACCGGGACGAACGAGGACCGGTACAGTGCCTCTTCCGTGTGCTCGGTGGGGTAGTTGCCCTCGATCGCCTGGGTCACCGAGAGAATCCGGTGGGCCGGCACGAATACCTCGTCGGCGATCAACGTATTACTGCCGGTGCCGCGCATGCCGGCCACATACCAGGTGTCCTCGAGGGAGAGCTCGCTCATCGGGATCAACGCGATCCCCTGATCGACCTGCAAACCGTCCTCATCGACGACGGGCACACCGAGAACCGCCCATTGCGCGTGCAGGCTGCCCGAAGCGAACCCCCACTTCCCGCTGACCACGAGACCTCCGTCGACGGCCTTGCACGTCGCGTTGGGGGCAATGACGCCACACACCCGGGCATCGGGATCGGATTCGAAAACGTCGGGCTGTGCCCGATCCGGGTACAGCCCGACGAGCCATCCACCCACGTTGAGCAGCGTGGCTACCCACGCGGTCGAACCACAGGACTGGGCCAGAGTGGACGTCACCTTCAGGAAGGTGGTGAAGTCCGCCTCGTGACCACCGAAGCGTTTCGGCACGGCCAACTTGAACAGACCCGACGCGGCAAGCGCGTCGATGTTCTCTTGCGGAATACGGCGGTCGGCATCTGCACGAGCAGCGTTGGAACGAAGAAGTTCGGCCAAGTCCTCGGCACGCCAGTGAGCTACTGGGATACGACATCGCAACCAGACGATACGAACTGCACACAGCATTGCGACTGATAGCGAGATTCGGTCCCCAGCACCTGCTCACCCGCACGGACCAGTCCCCCGGCGACCGATAACAGTGACACTCCGATCACCGCACCGACCAACCGGGCCGCCGTACTTGTCGCACCTATTTCTCCCGAGTCATGGAAAGTGTCTCGAGTCATGGAAAGTTCTCGAAAGCGACGACCTCGGAGTGCGTTACGAGTCGCGCCTGGACTCCCACAACCCGATCACGTTCCCCTCGGTGTCGGAGAAGTACGCCGCGAACCCCATGTCGCCGACGGGCATACGTCCCGTCACTGTCTTCCCGCCGAGCGATTCGATCCTCTGCAGCGCGGCGTCGATGTCCTCGACGTCGACGGTCACGACGGGATTCTTCAGCTCGTCGCGTCGGAACATGCCCCCGTTGATGTACCCGGGTTCGGTGGAGGTGCCGGTCTCGTCGACGGGACCGGTGGTGACGAGGGTGTAGTCCATGCCGGGGACGTCCGCGAGCGACCATCCGAACGCGTCGCGATAGAAGGACCGGGCGCGGTCACCGTCGTCGTAGGGGAGCTCGAAGTGCACGATGCGTCCTGCCATGGCGTTCGCCTCCTGTGCGACCGGAACGACCGGATTTCAGCGTAGCCTCCGAACGGGTGTACTCGCCCGATCGTGGCCGATCCGCGCTAAGCCGCAGCTAAGCGCGACCGGGTTTGCTCGACGATGACGATACGGGCGAGCGAGGAAGAACGATGGACGAGAGCACGTTGGCCACGCATTTTCGGGCGGTGCTGCAGTTGACGCGGACGCAGGTCGAGGTACTGGAGGCGCGTCGTCGACGCACCTGCGACCCGGTGGAGCTCGGTGGGCTTCGCCACCAACTCGAGTACGCGCTCGGCTACCGGGACGCCCTGGAACAGGCCCTCTGGGAGGGCGGCGCGCCGCCCGAGCGCCCGTCGGCGCGGGCCGCGCGCCTGAGTCGCTGCGTGGAGCAGATCGCGACGTCCGGTGGCCGGCGCCAGGTGGCGGTCCTGGAACGGGTCCTGCACGAGCAGCTGGTGGACCGCACCCGCGCCCTCGCCCGGCTCACCGCGGCAAGCGACCATCGCCCGGTGCACTACTGGGCACGGCGCTACCTGGCGCACTGCCGGAGCCTGGGCGACCCACAACCGGCTGGGGGCGACGAGCGGTGGTCCGTCAGGTCACGGTGACGGTCATGCTCCGCTCGTCCGCCGACATGTGCTCGGCCCGCTGCAGCTGCAGCGACACCGGCCAGGTGCCGGGCCGCTTGGCGCGCAGGTAGAGGATGCGCTCGCTGCCGGCTCCGGGCAGCGGATTCCGGGACGGCACGAATCGCACGTCGCTGAGCAGCAGCCCTTTGCCGATGTGGGTCGGGCACCAGGTGTAGTCGCGGGAGGTGTTCTCCGGCAGGTGCAGTTCGATGGTGTCGCCCACGGCGACCTGCAGGTCCCGGGGTCCGGTGGTCACGTGCCTCATTGGACCAGGGTACGGCGGTTTTGTGATCTATGTCACTATCGGGAGCGATCCGGGGGACTCGTTCGTCGGAACACGTGTCGTGGGTCCGCGAGGCGGGTATCCGGAACACCGGCATGGGAATCGACCAGGAAGTGGGAAGGCATATGGCCGCATCGGTGTCAGACGAGTTCGAGATCGAGGCGACGCCCGAGCAGGTGATGCGCGCGTTGACCGACATCGAGCGCATCCCGGAATGGTCGTCCTCCCACAAGGACGTGCAGGTCGAATCCCGACACGACGACGGCCGGCCCCGCGTCGTGCGCATGACGCTCGCACTGTTCGGCATCTCGGACACACAGGTGATCGAGCACGAGTGGACCGAGGAGTCCACCTCGTGGACGCTGCTCGAGAGCGAGATGCAGCACTCCCAGGACGGCGAGTATCTCCTGACCCGCACCGAGCGCGGGACGCGCGTGCGGGTGACGATGTCCACCGACCCGAAGATCCCGGTGCCGGGCTTCATGCTCAGGCAGGGCCAGAAACACGCGGTGAAGACGATCCGCAAGGGTCTGACCGAGTTCGTCCTGCGGCACTACGCCTGACCCGGCACCATGCCCCGGCACGCCGAGCCGCCGGCGCGTCGTGCGCGCCGGCGGCTCGTCGCTTCCCGGGATCAGCTCAGGTGGTGGACCTCCTGAAGCCCGTACACCGGCGTCGGGATCCCCTCGTGCCGGGCCTTGAGCTGCAGCGCCAGGTACAGCGAGTAGTGCCGGGACTGGTGCAGGTTGCCGCCGTGGAACCACAGCCCTTCCTGCCGGGTGGGCTTCCACATGTTGCGCTGCTCACCCTCCCACGGGCCGGGGTCCTTGGTGGTGTCCGAGCCCAGGCCCCAGCACTTGCCGACCTTGTCGGCGACGTCCTGGCCGATCAGATCCGCCGCCCAGCCGTTCATCGAGCCGTAGCCGGTCGCGTAGACCACCAGGTCGGCCTCGAGCTCGGTGCCGTCCTCGAGGATCACGCTGTTCTCGGTGAGCTCGCGGACGCCGCCGTGGGCCAGCTTGATCTCGCCGTCGGCGACGAGTTCGGCGGCGCCGACGTCGATGTAGTAGCCGGACCCGCGGCGCAGGTACTTCATGAACAACCCGGAGCCGTCGTCACCGAAGTCGAGCATGAACCCGGCCTTCTCGAGCCGGGCGTAGAAGTCGGCGTCGCGCTCACGGATCGCGTTGTAGACCGGGATCTGGAACTCGTGCATGATCCGGTACGGCAGGGACGCGAACGTCAGGTCGGCCTTGGCCGTCGTCATCCCCGCGGCCAGGGCCCGCTCGGAGTACAGGTCGCCGAGGCCGAGGTCCATCAGTGAGTCGGACTTGACGATGTGCGTCGACGAGCGCTGCACCATCGTCACGTCGGCGCCGACCTCCCACAGCGCGGCGCAGATGTCGTGCGCCGAGTTGTTCGCGCCGATCACCACGGCCTTCTTGCCCGCATACGCGTCCGGTCCGGGGTGGTGGCTGGAGTGGTGCTGGTCGCCGCGGAACCTGTCCATGCCGGGGAAGGTCGGGATGTTGGGCTTGCCGGACATGCCGGTGGCGAGTACCAGTTGCTTCGGCCTCAGCACGAGGGGTTCGCCGTCGCGGACCACGTTCACGGTCCACTCGCCGGTCGCCTCGTCGTAGGACGCCGAGGTGCACGTGGTCTTGGACCAGTAGGGCACCTCCATGACCTTGGTGTACATCTCGAGCCAGTCACCGATCTTGTCCTTGGGCGCGAACACCGGCCAGTTCTCGGGGAACGGCATGTACGGCAGGTGGTCGTACCAGACGGGATCGTGCAGGCACAGCGACTTGTAGCGGCCGCGCCACTGGTCGCCGGGCCGGTCGTGCTTGTCGAGCACGAGCGCGGGCACGCCGAGCTGGCGCAGACGGGCGCCGAGGGCGATTCCGCCCTGGCCGCCGCCGACGATCACGACGTACGGCTGGGTGGTGTAACCGAGTTCGCGCTCCTCGGCCTCGCGCTTCTCGGACCAGGTGACGCGGTTGCGGTCGGCGCCGTGCTGCACACCCTTGGGCCGGCGGACACCCTTGCTCTCCTCGTGCTCCTTCAGCTCCTGCATCGTGGTCAGCAGGGTCCAGGCACCCTCGTCCTTCAGCCGCAGGTGCCCGACGCCGCGGCCGACCGCGGTCTCGAAGGCGATCCAGGCGCTGACGACGCCGCCGTCCTCGGTGGGCGGCTCGGTGGTGCGGAACCCGCTCGGGTCGGCGTCGTGCAGCCGCGCGCGGAGCATGTCGGCGACGCCTTCCCGGCCCTCGACGGTCTTGAGGTTCCAGGTGAAGGCGACCAGGTCGCGCCAGAAGCTGTCGGTGGCGAACATGCCCGCGGCGGCCTCGACGTCCCGCGCGGCCAGCGCGGCCTCGAAGTCGGCCAGCCAGGCGTCGACCCGTTCCTGCGGTCCGGCGAGCGCGGCGTCGGGTGGGGTCAGTGTGTCGGTCATTGCGTGCTCCTCGTCCTGAACGGCTTGTGACTCAGAGCACACCGCACGGGGGGTGGGTGCGGCCAGCGTTGCATCGTGTTGCACACGGCCGACGGATCCGGGAACCCCGCATCGACGCGGGTCGTCTCGCATCGAGAAGCCGCAAACCCGGCGGCGGTTCGTCCGGGATGCGAGGGTGGAACGGTGAGAAGCGGACATGCTCGCCCGGCGTCGGTCGCGGCGGGTCTCGCCGTCGCGGTGTCGGCGGCCGTGGGATGCGCGCCGGCCGTCGACTGCGGCGCCGTGGTCACGCCGCTGCACGAGCCGGTGGGCGCGTGCCTGCGATTCGGCGTGAGTACGCCCGGCGGCCCGACCGCCGTCGACGAGTTCGAACGGGTCGCCGAGATCGCGGGCACTCCCCCGACCGTGGTGCTGTCGTTCTCCGACTTCGCCTCACCGCCGCCCGTCGCCGGACTCGCCGCGGTACGGCGGCTGGGCGCCGACCCGATCGTCACGTGGGAGCCGTGGCGCTGGCTCGGCGACGGACGGTACGAGCGCAGCGAGTTCACGATGGCGTCGATCGCGGCGGGCGTGCACGACGACTACCTCTACCGCTGGGCCGACGAGCTCGCCGCGTGGGGTTCGACCGTCTACCTGCGTTTCGCGCACGAGCCGAACGGGACCTGGTACCCCTGGAGTCCGACCGGGGGGACACCGCCGCACGTCTACGTCGCAGCGTGGCGTCATGTGCACGAGTTGTTCGCGTCGAAAGAGGTGGCCAACGTGAAATGGGTGTGGGCTCCGAACGTCTCGTTCGAGGGCAGCAGCGCGATCGCGGACCTGTACCCGGGGGCGGAGTACGTCGACGTGGTCGGGGTCGACGGGTACAACTGGGGCGCCACGCAGCCGTGGAGCCGCTGGACCTCGCCGCGGGAGCTGTTCGAGGAGACCCTCGACGAACTCGGCCGGATCGCGCCGGGCAAGCCGATCGCGGTCACCGAGGTGGGCAGCACCGACGTCGGCGGTTCGAAGCCGGACTGGGTAGGCGACCTGATCGCCTTCCTCGACGACCGCACGGACGTGGCGGCGTTCGTCTGGTTCGATCACGACAAGGAAACCGACTGGCGGCTGGCGAGCACCCCGGAATCGGCTGCCGCGCTGGCGGAAGCCTTGCAGAGGGGGCAGCGCTGACATGACGACCGACACCTCGCACATTCCCGACGACCTCGAGGACGAGCGCGTGCGCGACCTCGAACGGCTCGAGGTCCTCGACACGCCGCCGGAGGACCGGTTCGACCACATCACCCGCATGGCCCGGCACGTGTTCGGGGTGCCCATGGCGAGTGTGGCGCTGCTCGACCGGGACCGGCTCTGGTTCAAGTCCCTCCAGGGGCTCGACCTCGTGCAGGTGCCGCGCGAGGAGAGCATGTGCAAGACCACGATTGCGCGCATCTACCGCCACCCCGGTGATCCGACGCTGATCGTGGAGGACGCCTCCGCCGATCCCCGGTTCGCCGGCATTCCCGGGGTCGGCGGCGACGACGGCGTCCGCTTCTACGCGGGTTACCCGTTGTACGGTCCGGCGGGTCATCCCGTCGGCACGTTCTGCATCTACGACACCGAGCCGCGGACACTCGAACCCGACCAGCTCGACGCGTTCGCCGAACTCGCCGAATGGGCGCAGCGGGAACTGCAGCGCGCCGACGAACTCGATCGCGCCGCCGCGATGCAGTCCCAGCTGCTCCCGCGACCGTTGACCGGGCTGCCCGGATACGAGGTGCAGGCCGTGTGCATTCCGGCGTTCGTGGTCGGCGGCGACTTCTACGACCACTATCTGTTGCGCGGCGGACTGGTCGTCACCGTCGCCGACGTGATGGGCAAGGGCCTCGGCGCGGCGATCCTGTCCTCGGCGGTGCGCTCCACGTTCCGCGGCGCATCCCGGGTGATGGAGCGGTTCAGCCACGCCGAGGCGTGCAGCGTCCTGGACACGGGCGCCGCGTTGAGCGCCGCGGCCGAGAACCTCACGGACGACTGCGAGCACACCGGCACCTTCGTCACCGTGTTCCATGCCGCCGTCGAGTTCGCGAGCGGGTCGGTGGACTACGTCGACGCCGGGCACGGCTTGGCCGCGATCCGCCGCACGGACGGCTCCGTGGCGCCGCTGGCGGGCACCGGGCTACCCGTCGGCGTGCTCCGCGAGACATCGTGGCAGGCGCAGTGCACGCGCCTCGAACCCGGTGACACGCTGGTGATCTGCTCCGACGGGCTGCTCGACCTGCTCGACGAGCACAGCGACCGGGCGGCCCTGTACCGGTTCGTGGCCGAACATGCGACGCCGCACGACCTGACCCGGGCGGCGCGGGCACTGGCCGAAGGGAACGCACCGATGGACGACGTCACCGTCGTTGCCGTCCGTCGCTGCGAGGACGCGTGAGTGCGACCGGCGCGGACCGCTACTCGTCGCCGGGCCTGCGGATCCTGATCGCCGCGACGGTGCTGCTCGGCGTGAACTACGTGGTGTGGCGCTGGCTGTTCTCCGTCAACTGGTCCGCGTGGTGGATCGCGGTGCCGCTCGTCGTCGCCGAGACGTACAGCCTCGTCGACTCGATGCTGTTCGGGCTCACGATGTGGCGGTGGCGCCGGCGGGCCGCGCCGCCGGCACCGCCCGACGGGCTGACCGTCGACGTCTTCATCACCACCTACAACGAGCCGGTCGACCTGGTGATCGGGACCGCCGAGGCGGCGGCACGCATCCGGTATCCGCACGAGACGTGGATCCTCGACGACGGGGAGCGGCCCGAATTGGAGCGCGCCGCAGCCGAACTCGGGGTCCGGTACATGACGCGGGCGGCCAGCTGGACGAACAAGCCCCGCCACGCCAAGGCGGGCAACCTCAACAACGCCCTGTTGCACACTCACGGCGAGTTCATCCTCGTCCTCGACGCCGACCAGGTGCCCGACCCGGAGATCCTGCACCGCGCCCTCGGCTACTTCGAGGACGAGCGGACGGCCCTCGTGCAGACACCGCAGTACTTCGTCAACGTGCCGGAGTCCGACCCGCTGGGCAGCCAGGCCCCGCTGTTCTACGGTCCGATCCAGCAGGGCAAGGACGGCTGGAACGCCGCATTCTTCTGCGGCTCGAACGCGATCCTGCGCCGCGAGGCGCTGATGCAGCTGGGCATCACCGGCTACGTCCGTGCCGTCGAGGAGGGCGTGGTGCGGGCGCTGCGCACGGCCGGCAAGGTGCTCGACCGGGCGCGATCCGAGCTCGGCGCGAACCAGCCGGAGGTTCTCGCCGCCCTCGATTCGGTGCGGGTGGCCGTGCGCACAGCCCGCGCGGCGGTCCGGCAGGGACAGCCGCTCGCCGAGGTGACCTACCGGTTCCAGCAGAGCGTGGACGAGGCCGCGCGTGCCGTGGTCGACGCGGACGCCGGATCGATCCGCGCAGACCTGGAGGCGATCGCCGCCCTGACCGCCACCCCCGGGTCCGACGCCGACGGAGTTCTGCTCGACGAGACGACGTTGTCGCGCCTCGCCGACCGCGAGTGGTCGCCGCTCGGGGCGCTCGAGTCGATCCGCACGATGATCCGCGCCGTCGACGTCAGCCGCGACGACGAGGCGGAGCCGACGCTGGCGCTGGCGACGATCTCCGTGACCGAGGACATGGCCACGTCGATGCGCCTGCACGGGATGGGCTGGAAGTCGGTCTATCACCACGAGGTGCTGGCGCACGGTCTCGCTCCCGAGGACGTGGGCACGATGCTCACCCAGCGGCTGCGCTGGGCGCAGGGCACGATCCAGGTGATGCTGCGCGAGAATCCGCTCGTGCAGCGGGGATTGACGATCCCGCAGCGGCTGATGTACTGGGCGACGATGTGGAGCTACCTCGCGGGCTTCGCGGCCGTCGCCTACATCGCCGCGCCGGTGATCTACCTGATCTTCGGAGTCCTGCCCGTGCAGGCCTACAGCTGGGACTTCTTCGGCCGGCTCGTCCCGTTCCTGCTGTTGAACCAGCTGCTGTTCGCCGTGGTCGGTCGGGGCACCCCGACCTGGCGGGGGCAGCAGTACAGTCTGGCGCTGTTCCCGGTGTGGATCAAGGCGTGCTGGACGGCATTTCGCAACGTGTACCTGCACAAGCCCCTCGACTTCGCGGTGACCCCGAAGACGCGGCAGGGCCGCGCCACGCGCCCGTGGGGCAAGGTGCGATATCAGATCGCGGCGATGGCGCTGCTGGTGATCGCGTCGGCGGTGGGCGTGGTGCGCTTGTATCTGGGCGCGAGTTCGGTGCTCGGCGTCGGCGTCAACCTGTTCTGGGTGCTGTTCGACCTGGCGATCCTGAGTGTGGTGATACCGGCTGTCCGCTACCGCGGTCCCGACATGGAAGGAAGACGATGACGCACTTCGCAACCCGCACCACCGGCTCGGACGTGGTGGTGGTCCGGCCCGAGGGCCGGCTGAACATGGTCGCCGCACCGCGGCTGCGGGAACAGCTGCGCGGCCTCGTCGAGGGCGGGTCCGCCCGCGTCGTCGTCGACCTGGGCGCCACCGAGTTCATCGACTCGTCGGGGCTCGGGGCCCTGGTGTCGGGGCTCAAGGCCGCCCGGCAAGCCGGCGGGGATCTGCGGCTGGCGTCGCCTACGGCGCAGGTGCGCAGTGTGCTGTCGCTGACGAGCCTCGACCGCGTGCTGCGCACGTACGACTCCGCGGATGCCGCGTTCGATGGCGACTGACCCCGGCGCCCGAGCCTGGGCCCTGACGACTGTCACGGGCGCCGACACCCTCACCGGCGTGCACGCGCTGATCGAGGAGATGATGTCCGCGGGGCGGGTGGAGGACGCAGATCGCTTCCAGTTCGAGATCGCGGTGGCCGAGATCGCCGCCAACATCGTCGAGCATGCAGGCGACGGGGATCCGGTCACGATGCGGCTGGAGCTGCGCCTGTGCTCGGACCGGATCGAGGCCTGCTTCCACGACGACGGCCGGCCCGCGCGCGTCGACCTCGAGACGGTCCGGATGCCCGGGGACATGGCCGAGCGGGGCCGCGGGCTGGCGATCGCCCTCGCGGCGCTGGACGAGTTGTCCTACCGCAGGCGGGACGCCACCAACCGGTGGATCCTCGTGCGGCAACGGTCCGACCCGGCATAGCCGCGCACCGGTCCTCCTGGGCCGGCCGCCGGTCACGCGACCGGCCCGGCGTCCGCACTCGCCCCGGCGACCGAGATGCCGACTTTGTCCGGACGGCGTCCGTTAACTTCCCGTTAAGCCGGTCCGCGCGCGGCCACCCGGACCGCAGGAAAACCCCAGGCCGTGGGCGCACATCTGCCGTTTCGTCGAACCCCGGAACCTTCGGCTCGCCGATGTGTCTATTACGGCGTCGGACGGGGAACCTCAGACTCAGGCGGTCGAGAGGTACATCACACTCGATACCAAACCTGGTTGTGAAGGGGTTCCCATGTCGAACAGCGATCAGCCCGAGCTGAGGCACACGCTCCAGAAGCGGCACCTGTCGATGATCGCGATCGCGGGTGTCATCGGTGCGGGCTTGTTCGTCGGCTCGGGCGCTGCGATCCGGGAGACCGGTCCCGGGGTGCTGGTCGCCTACGCACTCGCCGGAGTCGTCGTCGTGCTCGTGATGCGCATGCTCGGCGAGATGGCGGCGGCGAATCCGCAGACGGGGTCGTTCTCGGCGTACGCCGACCGGGCCATCGGCCGCTGGGCCGGGTTCTCCATCGGATGGCTCTACGCCTGGTTCTGGATCATCGTCCTGGGCATCGAGGCGACGGCCGGCGCGGTGATCATGAACCGCTGGATGCCCGGCGTGCCCCAGTGGACGTGGGCGCTGGTGCTCATGATCGTGCTGACGCTGACCAACATCGCGTCGGTGAAGTCGTTCGGCGAGTTCGAGTTCTGGTTCGCCGCAATCAAGGTCACGGCAATCGTGGCGTTCCTCGTGCTCGGTATTCTCGCGATCTGCGGCTTTCTGCCCGGCGTCGAGGCGCCGGGACTGAGCAACCTCACCGGCCACGGCGGGTTCTTCCCCAACGGGACAGGTGCCGTACTCGCCGGGGTCCTCGTCGTGGTGTTCTCGTTCTTCGGAGCCGAGATCGCGACCATCGCCGCCGGCGAGTCCGCCAACCCGGCCGAGGCCGTGCGCAAGGCGGTGCGGTCTGTCGTGTGGCGGATCCTGATCTTCTACATCGGCTCGATCGCCGTCGTCGTCACCCTGCTGCCGTGGGACGACGCCTCGGTGGCGTTGAGCCCGTACGTGGCGGTCATCGACTCCTTCGGCATCCCGGCAGCCGCCACCATCATGGACGTCATCGTGCTGACGTCGGTGCTCTCGTGCCTGAACTCGGGTCTGTACACCGCCAGCCGGATGATCTTCTCCCTGTCGCGCCGTGGTGACGCCCCGCCGTCGCTGGCCACCATCGGGCGGTCCGGTGTGCCCCGCAACGCAGTTCTCGTCTCCACCGTGGTCGGCTTCCTCACCGTGGGCCTGAACTACCTCTACCCCGAGACGGTGTTCCTGTTCCTGGTCAATTCCTCCGGGGCGATCGCCCTGTTCGTGTGGCTCGTCATTGCCGCGTCCCAGTTGCGCATGCGCCGCTCGCTCGAGGCCCAGGGCCGGGAGCTGTCGCCGAGGATGTGGCTCTTCCCGTACCTCACCTGGTTCACCATCGCGGCGATCGTCGCGCTGTGCGCCGGCATGATCGCCCTGGAGAGCACGCGCAGCCAGATGCTGACGTCCTCGGCCCTCGCCGCCGTCGTCGTCGGAGTCGGCGTCTACCGGCAGCGCCGCAGCGCCGTCCCGGTCGCGCCGGTGGACGCGAAGGCCGAGGTGGCCGACGTGGTCCCGGAAACCACCTGACGGACCGGCCGGTGTCACCCTCGCGGGTACCTGCCTCACCCCGAGGGCGATGCGCTGTCCCCAGGTTCGCGGCGCCGCTCAGAACAGGGTGGGGTCCGCCGACTCGGCTGTCGGCCGCGGCGGCGCTGCGACCGGGCGCCGGTGCTCGGCCACGCGCGCGCCGAGCCCGTAGCGGGCCACCAGCGGATCGACCCGATCCTTCAACCACGCCTTGTACTCCGGTGAGACGTACGCGCCGCGGCCGTAGATCTGCCGGTACCGCCGGAGCAGGGCGGGGTGCTCTTGACCCAGCCACGACAGGAACCAGCCGCGGGTGGCGCCGCGCAGATGCATCGGCAGCACCGTCACGCCGGTCGCCCCCGCCGCCGAGATCGCGCCGAGCAGGTCGTCGAGGTGGCGGGTGGAGTCGGTGAGGCACGGGATGACCGGGGCGACCATGACGTGGCAGGGCAGGCCGGCGTCGCTGACCGCGCGGATCAGGTCCAGGCGCGCCTTGGGCGACGGGGTGCCGGGTTCGATCTGCTTCTGCAGGTCGGGGTCGCCGATCGCGAGGGAGACGGCGACGCCGACGTCGACCTGCCCGGCGGCGAGGGTGAGCAACGGCAGGTCGCGGCGCAGCAGCGTGCCCTTGGTCAGGATCGAGAACGGGGTGCCGGATTCGGCGAGGGCCCGGATGACGCCGGGCATCAGCCGGTAGCGGCCCTCGGCCGCTGGTACGGGTCGGTATTGGTGCCCAGGGCGACGTGCTCGCGCCTCCACGACCGTCGCGCGAGTTCGCGGCGCAGCACGGCCGCAACGTTGGTCTTGACCACGATCCGGCTGTCGAAGTCGCGGCCCGCGTCGAGGTCGAGATACTCGTGGGTCGGGCGGGCGAAGCAGTAGCGGCACGCGTGCGAGCAGCCGCGAAAGGTGTTGACGGTGAAGCGGAACGGCAGGTTCGACGCCTCGGGAGTCTTGTTGAGCGCGCTCTTGCACAGCACCTCGTGGAAGGTGATGCCCTCGAACTCGGGGGTCTGGACGCTGCGGACGAGCCCGGCCCGTTCGAGGCCGGGGAGCGCGCCGTCGTCGACGTCGAGAGTCTGTGCCGCCCACCGCATGCAGCCAGTCGAACATACGTGCTAACGGCAGTCAAGTGCGGGGCGCCGGGGGCGGCCTGACAGAATTCCGGGCCATGACCCGCGTGAACATCTCGTCCGGCTCCGAATGGGAGCCCCGGATCGGCTACTCCCGCGCCGTGCGCATCGGCAACCAGATCGCCGTGTCCGGCACCACCGGCGCCGGCGACACCCTCGCCGACCAGACGCGCGCCGCTCTGAAGACCATCGAGGCCGCGCTCGGCGAGGCCGGCGCCTCACTGACGGACGTGATCCGCACGCGCATGTACCTCACCGACATGTCGAGGTGGGAGGAGGCCGCGCTCGTGCACGGCGAGGTGTTCGGCGAGATCCGCCCGGCCTCCACCATCCTCGAGGTCTCGAGCCTCATCGACAAGGCCCTGTTCATCGAGATCGAGGCCGACGCCGTCGTGTAGGCGGCTGCGCCGCCGGTGTGTCCTTCGGGCTGCTCCTGCCGCCCGAAGGACACACCGGCGCTACGCGCCCGCGGCCGCCCAGCGGGCGCGCTCGGCGGCGAACGCTACCGACTGCACCTGCTGGAAGGCATCGATCGACGCGGCGTTGCCGACCAGGAACCGCTGATGCTCGGCCAGGGAGAACGTGCCGTCGGTGATGTCCACTCCCCCGCCGCGGCCCGCCGCGAGGTCGGCGCGCAGGTCCATCAGCTCCTCCGGTTCGACGGGATACCACGAGATCCGGTCGAAGAAGCGCAGCAGCCACGGAGTGCCGGCCTCGAACGGGCCCGCGGCCTGCGGATGGCGGTGGTTCCACACCTGTGTCGTGCGGCCGACGAACTGGTAGCCGCCCGGGCCTTCCATGCCGTAGATGCACAGGTACGCCCCGCCGATGCCGACGGCGTTCTCCGGCGTCCACGTGCGGGCCGGGTTGTACTTGGTCGTCACGAGCCGGTGCCGCGGGTCGAGCGGGGTCGCCACGGGCGCCCCGAGGTACACGTCGCCGAGGCCGAGCACCATGTAGTCGGCGGCAAAGACGGTGTCGAACACGTCGTCGACCGAGTCGAGGCCGTTCATCCGCCGGATGAATTCGATGTTCCACGGGCACCACGGCGCGTCCGCCCGCACCCCGTGCATGTACCGCTGGATCGCCTCGCGGGTGGCCGGGTCGTCCCACGACAGGGGCAGGCGCACCCGCCGGCTCGGCACCACGAGCTCGTCGCTCGCCGGGAGCTGCCCCTCGGCCTCGGCGAGCAGGTCGAGCAGCGTCGGCACCGGCAGCACGTCGGGGTCGACCTTGACCTGGAGCGACCGGATGCCGGGGGTGAGCTCGAGCAGGCCCGCGGGGCGTTCGGCGTCGAGCCGCTGGTGCAGCGCGTGCACGCGGGCCCGCAGCGCGAGATCGAGCGTCATGTCGCCGTATTCGACGAGGACGTTGTCGTCACCGCTGCGCCGGTAGGTGACGGCGGTGTCGCCGTCGCGGCGGGCGAGGACGCCGTCGTCGCCGTCGCCACCGGGCGAGACCACCAGCGACAACCCGGCGCGGCGGGCGACGCCGAGCGCGCGGCGCGAGGCGGCGTGCTCGGCGCGGACGGGCACGAACCGCACCGCGTGCCCGGGCGCGAGCTGGCCGAGCTTCCACCGGTCCGCGGCGACGACGGTGACGGGACAGACGAATCCGCCCAGGCTCGGGCCGTCGGGCCCGAGGAGGATGGGGGTGTCGCCGGTGAAGTCGAGGGCGCCGACGGAGTACGCGTTGTCGTGGATATTGGACGGGTGCAGGCCGGCCTCCCCTCCGTCGGTGCGTGCCCACTGCGGCTTCGGCCCGGTCAGGCGCACGCCGGTGCGGTCGGAGTTGAAGTGCACCTCGTAATCGGTGGCGTAGAGCGTGTCGATGTCGCTGCGGGTGAAGAATTCCGGCGCGCCGTGCGGGCCCTCGGTGACGGCGATCTCCCAGCGGGCGGTCATGGCCGGCACGTGTTCGGCCGGCACCGGGGCGGCCGCGCCGGTCGCCGCCTCCCGGACGACGAGCACGTCGCCCTCGGTGAGGGTGCGGCCCTCGTGGCCGCCGAACCTTCCGAGGGTGAAGGTGGCTGCGCTGCCGAGGAATTCGGGGACGTCGAGTCCGCCGCCGACGAGTACGTACACGCGCAGGCCGGGGCCGGGGCCGGCGACGGCGCCGACGTCGAGCACGCCGCCGGCGGGGACGGTGACGGGACGCCACTGCGGGACCACCATGCCGTTCACCGTCACGGTCGCCGGGGCGCCGGTGACGCACACCTCGGTGGCGTCGGTGAAGCGCAGTGCCGGCCCGGCCATGGTGGATTCGAGGCCGGCCGCGCCCTCGGGGTTGCCGAGGGCGGCGTTGCCGAGGCGGAACGACAGGTCGTCCATCGGGCCGGAGGGCGGGACCCCGATCTGCCAGTAGCCGGTGCGGCCCGGGTAGTCCTGCACCGTGGTGAGCATGCCGGGACGGTCGACGGTGATCTTGGTGGTCATGACGGTCGGGCCTCCGGTCGGGTGACGATCATCCGCACCTCGGTAGGGTCGAAACCGTTGCACGGATTGTTGATCTGCGGGCAGTTGGAGACGAGGACGAGCACGTCGCGGTCGGCGCGCAGCGCGAGGCGCTTGCCGGGCGCGGAGAGGCCGTCGACGATGCCGAGGGTGCCGTCGGCGTCGACGGGCACGTTCATGAAGAAGTTGATGTTGGAAACCAGGTCGCGTTTGCCCAGGCCCCACCGGGCACCCTCGATGAGGAAGTTCTCGACGCACGCGTGCTGGTGCTTGGTGTGGTGGCCGTAGCGCAGGGTGTTCGACTCCTGCGAGCAGGCGCCGCCGACGGTGTCGTGGTTGCCGACCTCGTCGGCGACGAGGGTCATCAGTTCCTCGCCGTCGGCGGCGCGCAGCACCGAGCCGGCGGTGAGGAACAGATTGCCCTGCGCGGCGACGGTGGCGGCGGCGCTGTAGCGGACGGTGGTGTCGTGGGCGTCGTAGATCAGGGTGTCGACGGCCTGGTTGCCGTGCAGGTCGACGACGGTGAGCACGTCGCCGGCGGCGACGACGGCCGACCACGGTCCGCGGGCACCGGCGATCTCGTCGCGGATCACGGTCCCGGCGACGAGCGCCGGCAGGTCGAGGGTCGAGGTCATGATCAGTGCTCCGTTCCGGTGGCGGCGGTCCACGCGTCCTCGGTGTTGAGGACGGCGCGCCGGTATTCGGGGCCCGTGTTCGGCAGGGCGTCGAGGTCGCGCGGGGAGTGCCAGGCGAGCACCTCGAGGGTGGTGGTGGGGAACCCGGGTGCCGGATCGAGGGGGTGGGCGGTGTTGGCGATGAGCGCGATCACCGGCAGGTGGATCAGCAGTTCGACGCAGGCTCCGGCGCCGGCGGTGCCGGTGCTGGTCAGGGCCCCGTCGGCCGCGACGCGCACACCGTGGAAGAACGACAGGGACGGCGGCAGGTCGCGCGGGGTGAGGCCGTGCTTCGCGGCGGCGACGGTGAACAGCTCCCGCCCGGCGGGGGCGTGCGAATGCAGGCTGCCCGCACCGTATTTCGCCGTGTTTCCGGCGACGTTCGTGGTGCCGCACAGGGCATCGTGGCGACCGGAGGTGTCGGCGACGACGGTGGCGAGCACCCGGCCCTGGTCCGACAGCAGCGGGTGCCCGACGCCGAGGTAGGCCTGCCACGGCACCTTGACGGTGTCGGCGACATTGAGCCGCTCGTGCGGGGCGCCGGCGCGGAAGAGCAGCAGGTGGGCGCAGGCGGCGCCGTCGATGTCGCGCAGCCGCAGCCGGGTCCCGCGGGCGAGGACCTTGGCGGTGTAGCGGCCGCCGGGCACGGTCTCCGCCCAGCTCATGGCGGCGGTGCGGCCGCCGGGCGGGGTGGGGTACGCGGTGGCGGGCACGGTGGGCATGCCGTCGGTGACGGTGCCGGCCTGCGCGCGGGCGTGCGCCTTGGCGGCGCGGGTGGTGGCGGTGTCGAGGACCTCGGTCATCTCAGGCTCCGATCGTGACGGGGTTCGGGTGGGCGGCGCGGCGCGGGAAGCACAGGGCGCCCAGGGCGACGACGGCGACGACGGTGAGCGGCGCGGCCCACTGCAGCAGCGGCATGGTGCCGTCCGGGTCGAAGATCTCGGCGCGCGGCCAGGACAGGTTGATCACCATCAGCAGGCCGTACGCGACGGCGAGGGCGTTGACGGGCAGACCCCATCGGCCGAGGGAGAACAGCGGGTTGCCGTCGGCGTCGGTCGCCGCGCCGTCGTGCGGCCAGCCGCGCAGCCGGCGCAGCAACAGCGGCACGGTGACCATCAGGTACGCGAGGTAGATGAGCACGATGCACACGCTCGACAGGGTCGCGAAGATCGCACTGTTGCCCATGTTGACGGCGAGGATGCCGATGCACACCACGCCGATCAGCACGGCCGGCGCGATGGGAGTGCCGGTGCGGGCGTTGACGTGCGACAGGATCTTCGAGGCGGGCAGACGCTCGTCGCGGGCCATCGAGAAGATCAGGCGCGACGCAGCGGTCTGGATGGCCAGGGTGCAGATGAACACGGCGATGGCGACGTCGACGAGGAGCAGCGTGCCCCACGGCGAGGACAGGATGGCGCCGAGCACGTAGGGCAGGCCCTCGGCGGCGAGGCGGCCGTCGGTGAGGCTGGGGGCGGCCATGAGGGCGCCGAGGATCATCAGGCCGCCGCCGATCGCGGAGACCGACAGGGCGAGGCGGATGGTGCGGGGTGCGACACGCCGCGGGTTGTGGGTCTCCTCGGCGAGTTCGCCGGCCGAGCCGAAACCGACCATGACGTAGGCGGCCATGAGACCCGAGACGATCCACGCCCAGCCGTAGCCGGGGGCCTCCCCGGCGACGCCGGTGTCGAGGACGACCTGCGGGCCGCGGACGGCGTGGGTGAAGAACATGCCGATCACGGCGACGACACCGACGATCTCGCAGGTGACGCCGATGCTGTTGATCCGCGACATCCAGTTCACGCCGATGCTGTTGATGATCGTGGTGAGCACGAGCAGCACCGAGCCGAGCAGGACGGCGTTGGCGGCGCCCGAGGAGGAGGTCAGCGACGGGTCGTCGCCGACGATCTGGAATCCGCTCCAGATGTTCGGCAGGACCACCTGCAGGGCGATCGCGGCGGCCGAGGCGGTGACCATCTGGGCGAGGATCATGAACCAGCCGGCGAACCAGCCGACCACCTCGCCGCCCATCCGGCGGGCCCATTGGTAGATCGCCCCGGAGATCGGGTAGCGCGCCGCGAGTTCGGCGAAGTTCAGGGCGACCATGAACTGACCGGCGAAGACCACCACCCACGTCCAGAAGAACGCGGGGCCGCCGAAGCCGAACCCGAGGCCGAACAGCTGGAAGATGGTCGTCAGGATGGAGACGAACGAGAAGCCGGCGGCGAAGGAGGCGAACTTGCCGAGGTTGCGGTGCAACTGCTGCTGGTAACCGAATTCGCCCAGGTCGCCCGCGTCCTGGTGCGAGGCGGTCGGTGCAGCGGCAGCCGGCCGGGTGAGCGTCAGGCTCATGGCGGTGTCCGTTTCTGTGCGCGGTGACGGCGGCCGGGTGACCGTCGAAAAACTGTCGAGTGACAGTTTTCGCGAGGTCACGTCTTGTCCGAATGACCGCGGCGTAACGAGTTCGTGACCGACGTTTCCTCCGTGTGACGGTCTGCTCACCGCCCGCCCGGGGCACTGTCACCGTCCGATCTGTGCCATCGTCGAGGACGTGACCCACGCCCGTCCCGGACGCCCCCGACTGCACCGGCCACGCCGGCCCGGCTCCACCGCGCGCGCCGAAATCCTCGACGCCGCAGCGGAACTGTTCACCACTCGCGGATTCGCGTCGACCTCGACGCGGCTGGTGGCCGAGGCGGTCGGCGTCCGGCAGGCCTCCCTGTACAACCACTTCGCCACCAAGGACGACATCCTCGCGGCGCTGCTCGAGCAGACCGTCACCCCAACCCTGTCGTTCTGCGAGCGCCTCGGCGACGACGCGCCCGCCGAGACGCGGCTGTACGCCCTGGCACTGTTCGACACCGCGCAGCTCGTCGCGGGACGCTGGAATCTCGGTGCGCTGTACCTGCTTCCGGAGGTGCGCACCGAGCGCTTCGCGCAGTTCCACACCGCCCGGACCGGCCTGCGCGAGTGCTACCGGCGGCTCACGGTCGCTGTCCTCGACCACCTCGGCACCGGTGCGGACGCCGACGACCCGCGCGCCGATCTGCCGTTCCGGCTGGTCGAATCCGCGATCAACATCCGCGCGGACCGGGGCACGGACGCCGTCGCCGACCTGCCCGACGTGCTGGCGGAGGCGGCGCTGCGCGTGCTCGGGTTCACCGCGCCCGCGGAGCCCGTGCGCGCGGTCGCCCGCACGCTCGTCGCCCGTGTCGCCGACTCGAGTTAGAGTGCTGCGCACGCGAATCTGATTGGGGGGTCATCATGAGCGGTTCATTCGACGCTGTCGGCTCGTTCTCGGCGGGAGGCGGCGTCCGTGTCGTGCCCGACGGTGTCCGGGCCTTCGGCAGCACATCCCTGCGCGCCGCGGAGGAGGTCGCCCGTGCGGGCGCGATGGATCTACAGGCCAACGTCTCGTCGCTGAGTCCGGCCATGGGCCTGATCGGCGCGGACTTCGTCGCGGCGTTCGCCGTCACGCAGGGTGCGCACACCCGCACCGTCGCGCAGCTGGCATACGTCTACGCGTCCGGCGGTGTCGCCGCGCACGACGCCGCCACCCGGTACGAGGCGCTCGACGCCGCGGTCGCCGCGGGCCTCGGTGCGGCCGCGGTCGCCGCGGGCCTCGGTGCGGCCGCGACGGAACTGGGGGGCGCGCGGTGATCACACAGGAGACGCCGGTCGCCTCGCCCACCGTCCTGGACGCGCTGCGCGCGTCCCCTGCCGGCCCGGTCCTCGACCTGCCGCTGCCCGCACCGCCGCCGGTCCCGCCGACGTGGTTGCCCGAACCCGGGCTCGACGCGATAACAGAAGTACTGCAGTCCATTCCGGTTCCGGCAGTGCCGGGAATCGACGAGATGCTGCGTCCACTGCGCGATCTCGGCGACCTGTTCGGTACCGGCATCGCCGACGCGCTCGACCCGTCGGCGGTCCTGCAGCAGTCGTCGCGGGTGCTCGACGGGGCGGCGTCGCTGGCCCGCACGGCACTGCACGCGCTGCCGGACTCGTGGGAGGGCGCACCCGCCGAGGCGGCGCTCGACAAGGGTCGCCAGGCCCAGGTCAGCGCGGTCGAGTTGAGCGAACGGGGCGACGAGATCGGGGCGGTCACGCGTGCCGCCACCGCGAGTGTCGAGCGGGGCAACGTCGAACTCGGCGGGATCGCCCAGTCCTTCCTGGCCTTCGCCACCGCGACTGCGCCCGTCGCGCTGACGCCGCCGGGCCAGGTCGCGCTGCTCACCGCCGCCGCCGAGCACGTGTCCGCGGCACTGGCGGTGGTCGCGCGCACCCGCGGCGAGCTTCTCGGCCACACCACGGCGATGAACGCTCTCGCCGCACCGATCGCCGTGCCCGCCCCCGTCTCCACGCCGGGCCTGCCCGCTCCGGCCGACGTCACAGCGGCGGCCACGGGAGCGGTGGATACCGTCGCCGGCGCGGTCGGTGCGTCCGGCGACCTTCCCGCGCAGACGCACGCCGCGGCGTTCGGGGGTGGCACCGTCACCGCCGGGCCCACGGTGACCGCCGCGACCGCACCGGCGAGCACCGGCACCGGGGCGCTGGGCGCCGGGAGTGCCGGGGCGCTGGGCGCCGGGCCGCTGAGCGCGGGCGGTGCCACGGCCTTCGGTACCGCGGGAGGGAGCCTCGCCGGCGCGCCGTCGGGCCCGCGACCGCCCACGTCCGCTCCGGTGACGGCCGCGGCTGCGGCCGCACGTCATCCGCTCCCTGCCGCCGTCCCGGGCGCCGGACGCGCCGACGAGGACGCGCCGCGGCGGGCGCGTCCGACGATCCTGGTGACCGCGGCGAACACCACCTCCGTGATCGGCGAGGTGCCGCCGGCGACCGCCCCGGTCATCGGGGCCGGCGACGACTGGTGATTCCATCTCCCCGTCCCGGCGCGCGGGGCGGGGACACGGTCGAGGGCCACTTCGATGTCCGTGACCCGCGGTTTCCTTCTGCGAGGACGATTCAGGCCGCGTAGCGTGTAAACGCATGTTCGATGGCGGTGCCCGCAAGCTTGGTGTCGAGGAGGAATTCCACCTCATCGACGCGAAGACCCGGCGCCTCACGCCGCGCGCCCCGGAACTGCTCGCGCGCCTGCCCGGCGACGTCTACGTCGAGGAACTGCAGCGCTGCGTCGTCGAGGTCAACAGCGGGGTGTTTCCGGATCTCGCGGGTCTGCGCGCAGATCTGGTGCACCGCCGGCGCGTTCTCGTCGACACCGCCGCCGAGCTCGGCCTCGGCATCGCCGCCGCGGGCGCGGTCCCACTGGCCGTGCCCGCGGAGATGCAGGTCACCGAGACGCCGCGGTATCGCCGCATGCTGGCCGACTATCAGCTCCTGGCCCGCGAGCAGCTGATCTGCGGCACCCAGGTGCACGTGGACATTCCCGACCGGGACGAGGCGGTGCAGATCGCCAATCGGGTCGCCGCGTTCCTGCCGATCTTCCTCGCTCTGAGCGCGAGCTCGCCGTTCTGGGCCGACGGCACGGACACCGGATATGCCAGCGTCCGCAACCTGGTGTGGATCCGGTGGCCGAGTACCGGGCCGGCTGCGCCGGTGTCGTCGGCCGCCGAGTACGACAAGCTCATCGCGGACCTGGTCTCGAGCGGCGTGATCACCGACCCGGGCATGGTGTACTTCGATCTCCGCCCGTCGGACCGGTATCCGACCCTCGAGCTGCGCGTGTGCGACAGCTGCCCGGCGGTGGACACGATCACGCTGATCGCCGGGCTGTTCCGCGCCCTGGTCGATCGGGAGGTGACCGACCTGCGGGCCGGTGTCCCGGGGCTCGACGTCTCGCCGACCCTGGTGCGCGCCGCCATGTGGCGCGCCTCGCGCTCCGGCCTCGAGGGTGCTCTGGTCGACGTGCAGTCGGCCACCCCGCGGCCGGCAACGGAGATCGTCGACGGGCTGATCCGGTCGCTCCGACCCCAGCTCGAGGCGAACGACGACTGGGCCTTGGTATCGGAGCTCGCGGAGACCGCCCTGCAGGTCGGCAGTTCGGCCGCCCGCCAGCGGCGGGTGCTACGCCGACGGGGCCGCCTGACCGACGTGGTGGATCTGCTTCTCGACGAAACCGCGGGGCGCGTGCGCGCGGTACCGGAGATCGCCGATCCCGGCGCAACCCTGCTCCACGGCTACGTTCCGCTGCGAGCGGGCGACGTGGACGACCGGTACGACGAGGCCGTCGAGGCCGGCGGGCGGCCGCGGCGCGAGTACGAGCCGGTCCTGGCCGCGGTGGCGCGGGTCGGTGCGGCCGAACTGCGCCGCATCCAGGAGTCCATCGACCGGGAACAGAGCGTCGACGCCGTGACGTTCCGGGTGAGCGGCGAGGACCGTGCCCAGGTCTTCCCCATGGACGTCGTCCCGCGCATCGTCCCGCACACCGAATGGTCGCGCCTGGTCCCGGGACTGCAGCAACGCGCCCTCGCCCTCAATGCCTTCCTCGGCGACATCTACGGCGAGCAGGCCGCGATGCGCGACGGGGTGATTCCCTCCGAGCTGCTCGACCGCGCTCCCGGCTACCGGGCCACCGGTGCCGCCGCACCGAATCCGCCGGTGCGCGCCCACATCTGCGGGATCGACCTCGTCAGCACGGGCCCGGGCGACTTCGTGGTGCTCGAGGACAACCTGAGGGTGCCGTCGGGCGTGGGATATGCGATGGCGCATCGGGCGATGACGGCACGGTTCCTCGGGGCCCTCGGCATGTCGGCGGACGTGATGTCCGTGGACTCGATGCCGGAGATGACGCGGCAGACGCTGGAGGCGGCGGCGCCCGCGGCGGCCGCGGGACCGGACGTCTCCGTGGCGCTGCTCAGCGCCGGGTGGAAGGACTCGGCCTGGTTCGAGCACCGGTTGCTCGCCGAGAAGTCCGGACTGCCCCTCGTGGTGACCGGGGAGCTGTCGGTACGCGACGACGTCGTGTACCGGCATCGGGGCCGCGAGGCCACGCGAGTGGACGTGCTGTACGTCCGCCTCGACGAGGACATGCTGCTGTCCTCGATCGGGCACGACGGGAGCCCGCTGCGCAGCGGGCTCCGGGCCGCGCTGCAGGCCGGCAACGTGACGATCGCCAACGCCCTGGGGAACGGGGTCGGTGACGACAAGGCCGTCTATTCGTACGTGCCGGCAATGATCGAGTACTACCTCGGCGAAAAGCCGATCCTCGAGCAGGTGCCCACCTGGGTGTGCGCCGAACGTGAGCAACGCGACTACGTCCTCGACCGGTTGGCGGAGCTGGTGGTCAAGCCGATCGACGGATTCGGCGGCGCCGGCATCACCATCGGCCCGGAAGCGTCGCGACACGAGCTGCTGGAGCGGCGACGGGACCTGCTCACCCACCCGGAGCGGTACGTCGCGCAGGAGGTCGTGCCGCTGTCGACGCATCCGACGTTCGACGGGAGCGGCCTGTTTCCGCACCATATCGACCTGCGCGCATTCGTTCATCTGCGGGCCGAGGGGCCGTCGGTGCGTGCGCACGTCGCTCCGGCGGCACTGACCCGGGTGGCCCCCGTCGGGAGCATGGTCGTCAATTCGTCCCGGGGCGGCGGGGGGAAGGACACCTGGGTGCTCGGCCCCCCACGCGGCGCGGGCAGCGACGAATAACCGGAGGGCGCGAGCCGGAAGGAGAGCACGATGTGCGGTGTGTGTGGGGAGATGCGCTTCGACGGGGCTCCCCCGGACGTGGCCGCGGTCGGGCGGATGACCGACGCCATGAGCGCCCGGGGCCCCGATGCGGCCGGCCTCCACGCACGCGGCTCGGTGGCGTTCGGGCACCGGCGGCTGACGATCATCGACCTGTCGGCGCGCGGCAGCCAGCCGTTGATCGACAGTGAGCTCGGGTTGGCACTGGTCTTCAACGGGTGCATCTACAACTACCGGGAGCTGCGCTCGGAACTGGAGGGGGCGGGCTACCGGTTCTTCTCGACGGCGGACAGCGAGGTGGTGGTCAAGAGCTTCCACCGGTGGGGCGCGGAATGCGTGCAGCACTTCAAGGGCATGTTCGCATTCGCCATGCACAACACCGACACCGGCGCGGTGACCCTGGCCCGCGACCGGCTCGGCATCAAGCCGCTCTATCTGGCGGAGGGCCCGGGGCGGTTGCGCTTCGCCTCCACCGTGCCGGCGTTGCTCCGCGCCGGCGAGGTCGACAGCAGCATCGACCGAGTCGCGCTGCACCACTACCTCAGCTTCCACTCGGTGGTGCCCGCACCGCACACGATGCTGCGGGGGATCCGGAAGCTGCCGCCGGCGACGGTGCGGGTGATCGAGCCCGACGGTCGCAGCACCGAGCGCCGCTACTGGGAGCCCGCCTTCATGCGGGACCCCGCGCGGACGACGTGGACGGCCGTGGATTGGCAGGACGCGCTGCTGGATTCGCTGCGGACCGCGGTGAGTCGGCGAATGGTCGCCGACGTGCCGGTGGGGGTGCTGCTCTCGGGAGGCATCGACTCGAGCCTGGTCGTGGCGTTGCTCGCGGAGCAGGGCCAGCGGGACCTGGCCACGTTCAGCATCGGATTCGATCCGGCCGGTGGGGAATCCGGGGACGAGTATGCCTACTCCGATCTCGTGGCGCAGACGTTCGGCACCGTCCATCACCGGATCCACATCGACTCGTCCCGGCTGCTGCCGGCGGTGCCGAAGACCGTGGCGGCGATGAGCGAGCCGATGGTCAGCCACGACTGCGTGGCGTTCTACCTCCTGTCGGAGGAGGTGAGCAAGTCGGTGAAGGTGGTGCAGTCCGGGCAGGGCGCCGACGAGATCCTCGCCGGCTACGACTGGTATCCGCCGCTGACGGAGGTGGTCCGGGAACGGTCCGCCGAGGCGTACGCGAAGGTGTTCGTCGACCGTACCCACGCCGACATCGTCGCGCTGCTCGATTCTCGGTATGCCCTCGATCACGACGCGAGTGGCGAGTTCCTGGCCGAGCAGCACGCCGCGGCGGGGGCGGCGACGGCGGTCGATGCGGCGCTGCGTCTCGACACGACGGTCATGCTGATCGAAGATCCGGTCAAGCGGGTCGACACGATGACGATGGCGTGGGGCCTCGAGGGACGGGTGCCGTTCCTCGACCACGACTTCGTGGAACTGGCCGCGACCTGCCCGCCGGAACTGAAGCTGGCCTCCGGCGGCAAGGGCGTCCTCAAGGATGCGAGCCGCAAGCACCTGCCGGCGGAGATCATCGACCGGACCAAGGGCTACTTCCCGGTGCCGGGCATCCGGCACCTCGACGGGGACGTACTGACCCTGGTGCGCGATGCGTTGCACAGCCGGAGCGCCCGCGACCGCGGGCTGTACCGGCCGGAAGCACTCGACGCGCTGCTCGCCGACCCGAACAGGCATCGGACCACCCTCGGGGCGAACGCACTGTGGCAGGTGGCCCTGCTGGAAATGTGGCTCCAGGAGATGGAGCAGTTGTGAGCGGCGGGACGGAGACGACCTCGGTGGCGCGAACACCGGATACCGCGACGACAACCGGGGCGGCACAGCCGCGCCACATCCGCTTCACGTCGGGTGCGTCGGTCGCCCCGGACGGCACGGCGATCGCGCATCTCGTCGACGACGGCGGTTATCCCCGTGCGGTGCAGCGGTTCCTGTCCGGCCGCGACACGAGCGCGGCGCGGTGGGTCGAGTTGCCGGTGGACGGGCCGGTCACCCGGATCATGCACTCGGCGGACGGCCGTTGGCTGGCGTGCGAGGTGGCGCCCGACGCCGGTACGCGCACCCAGGTGTGGGTGGTGAGCACCGACCCCGACGACCGCGGCGCCCGCCGCCTCGGGTCGGCCGGGGACTCGTCGACGGAACTCGTCGGGTGGGACGGGAACCGGGTGGCGACGGTCGCCACCGACGAGGAGGGGGTGGCGGAATCCCGGCTGGTGGACCCGCACACGCAGGACACCGTGGTGCTCGATCGCCGCGTCGGCGGTCACCTCGTCGACGCGTGGGCGGGTTGGGCGCTGCTGAGGGTCGGTCCGCGCGGCCACCGGGAGTTGTTGCTGCTGCACGAGGACGGCACGCGGATTGCGCTGCTACCCAACGACGTCGGTTCCACCACCGATGCCGGGGTCATTCTCGACGACCATCGGCTCCTCGGCGTGGTGGACCAGCTTCGTTCGCCGTGGGCGTCCAGTGACGGCGAACCGGAGAGATATCTGCGCTCGCTGGTGCGCAGCGACAACGGTGCGGAGTTCGCGCGGCTGCTGGGCGTGGCGGTGTCGTCGGAGGGCGTGTCGTACCGGGTGCTGGCCGAGCGTGAGGACGCCGATCTCGACGAGTTCGCCGTGAGCGACGACCACAGCACGGTAGCCCTGCTGTGGAACCACAAGGGTCTGAGCCAACTGCAGATCCTGCACCTGGCGGACGGGTCGCTCGACGATCCCCTCGAGTTGCCCGGACTGGTGGCGTCCGAACCGAGCATCAGCGCGGACGGCTCGCTGCTGGCAGTGACCGTGCAGGGTCCCGGAATGCCGCCCTCGGTGGAGATCGTCGATCCGCGGACCGGGCAGTGGGGTCCCGCGGAGGCCGCGCGGACCCGGATGGACGACGACGATCTGCCGACGCTGCTCGAGTTCCCGGCACGGGACGGGACGCCGCTCTCGGGTTGGCTGTACCGGGCCCAGGGCAGCGGCCCGGGCCCGGTGCTGCTGTACTTCCACGGCGGACCGGAAGCCCAGGAACGTCCCGGATACAGCGACTACTACCCGGCGATCGTGGCGGCGGGATTCACGGTCTTCGGGACGAACGTGCGCGGGTCCGGCGGTTTCGGGCGAACGTTCATGCATGCCGACGACCGCTACGGGCGGTTCGCCGGGATCGACGACGTGGCCGACTGCGTGCAGTACCTCGTCGACCACCGCATTGCCGATCCCGCCCGGGTTGCGTGCGCGGGCAGGTCGTACGGCGGCTACCTGACGCTGGCGTCGCTGACCTTCCACGCCGAGTTGTTCGCCGCCGGGATAGCGATCTGCGGGATGAGCGATCTCGAGAGCTTCTACGCCAACACCGAGCCGTGGATCGCGGCGGCCGCCTACCCCAAGTACGGGCATCCGGTACACGACCGGGAACTGCTGCGCGAGCTCTCCCCCATCCACCGGATCGCGGAACTGCGGGCACCCCTGCTCGTGGTGCACGGGGCACACGACACCAATGTGCCGGTCAGCGAGTCGGAGCAGATCGTCGCCGCGGTACGGGACCGGGGTGGGCTCGCCGAGTTCCTCCTGTTCGACGACGAGGGCCACGACATCGTCAAACGCGAGAACAGGGACGTGCTCGCCGAGGCCATGGTGAACTGGCTGACGAGCCGGCTCGGTACGGCCGGCCCGTAGATGTCACCGAACCGACGGAGTTTTCGACGGATGACGATCGACCACGACCGCCTCGTCGCCTGGCGACGGGACCTGCATGCCCACCCGGAGCTGTCGTTCGCGGAGTTCCGGACCACCGCCCTGGTGCGCGATCAGCTCGTCGCGCTCGGGCTGGACCCGGTGACGCTGCCCGGCGGCACCGGTCTGTGGTGCGACGTCGGCCCGGACACGACCGGGTGCATCGCGTTGCGGGCCGACCTCGACGCGTTGCCCCTGACCGAGACCACCGGGTTGCCGTACGCGTCGACCGTGGAGGGCGTGTGTCACGCGTGCGGGCACGACGCCCACACCGCGATGCTGCTGGAGGCGGCCACCGTGCTCGCGGCGGATCCGCCCCCACAGCGGGTGCGGTTGATCTTCCAGCCCGGCGAGGAGACCACCCCCGGTGGTGCCCTCGAGGTCGTCGCCGCGGGTGGCCTCGCGGGGGTGTCCCGGATCTTCGCCCTGCACTGCGCCCCACAACTCGAGGCGGGCAAGCTCGCCACCCGCGCCGGGCCGATCACCTCGTCCGGGGCCGTTCTCACGGTGCGGTTGTCCTCCCCCGGCGGCCATTCGGCCCGTCCGCACCTGACCGGCGACCTGATCCACGCGGCGGGCGTGCTGGTGACCGGGTTGGCGTCGGTGCTCGATCGACGCCTCGATGCCCGCACCGCCACCGTGCTGACGTGGGGCCGGATCCACGCCGGCCACGTCGGCAACGCCATCCCCGAGTCCGGTGAACTGGTGGGCACGCTGCGCAGCGCGTCCCATCGGACGTGGGCGACGGTCGAGCCGCTGGTGCGGCGCAGCGTCGCGGAACTGCTCGCGCCCTACGCGGTGAACCACGAACTGGACTACGTGCAGGGCGTGCCGCCGGTGGTCAACGACGCCGAGGCAACCGCCGAGATGCTCGCCGCGATCGAGTCCGTGGTGGGCCTCGAGAATCTGGCCGAGGCGGGACAGTCCAGCGGCGGCGAGGACTTCGCGTGGTATCTCGAGCACGTCCCGGGGGCCATGGCGCGATTGGGAGTCTGGGACGGGACGAGTCCGCGACACGATCTCCACAAGCCCGACTTCGAACTGGACGAACGAGCCCTGGTGTACGGGGCACGTACCCTGCTGGCCCTCGCCTGCGGAGGAAAGTACGAACCTCGTACGCCCGACCCGAGCGCCTGACCCGAGCGAATGAACCATGCTGTCGGACTGATCGAGTGAGCGATACATTCGCTCGGGGCGAGCGCATGTGCGCTGCCGGGGTCACCGGTGGTGACGGACGGGTCCGGCCCGGATGGGCGGATCCGCCGCGGCGGGCCGGTCCGAGCGCCGCACGGTCACCCGGACGGACCGCGCGGGGGGCCGGGGAACCCTGTCGGCACGACGCCGGTCGTACTCCGCACGACGGTGCGGATCGCGCAGGACGGCGTACGCCGCGACGATCCTGCGTAGCTGCTCGTCCGGATCCGGGCCGAAGGGGACATCCGGGCTGCGGAGGTCGGGGTGATGCTCGCGGAGCTTGCGACGGAAGGCCGCGGTGATCTCCGCCTGCCCGGCAGACCCGGACAGGCCCAGCACGGCGTAGAGATCGGGTTCCCTGCCGGACACGGCCCCGCCCCTCCCTTCCCTTGTCGACGCCCGGACGGTGCGACGGCGCGTGACAGGAGCGAACGCCCGGCCACCCGCCTCGTGGATGGGTACGAAGGGCGGGTGTCCGGGCGTCGGCGATGATCGGGTGCGGCCCGCACTGTGTGTGCCGAATACCGGCGGTGCGCCGACCGGTCACCGGCTCCGGGCCGGTGCCCGGCTCAGCGCCTTGTGGTTGCCGTCCGGGCGGGCGGCACGCACGTCAGCGCCTGGCGACTCTGTTGCGATGTCGTATCACCGTCCTTTCGCTTCGTGGCGTCGCCGGGACGATCCGGTGCGGACCGGAGGAGAGCGCTGTGTGGCAACCACGTCCCCCGGAGCCCGCGTCCCGGCTCGGCCCGGCGGTCCCGCGGTGCGCGCCGCGCCCCGCGGACGACGGACCGCGGCGGTCCGGCACCTCGGCTCGTCCACCGGTCGTCGCGGCCGGAGCAACTCGAGCAGGTCCAGCTCGAGATCGAGCAGGAGCAGCTCGAGGTCCACGCCCTCGACGGTGGGCGGCCGCCGGACGGGCGGTTCGGCGATCAGGTCCAGGTCGTCCATGGTCGTCTCCCGGGGACACGCCTCGGGGCGGATCAGGCGTCGATCGCCTTCTTGTCGCCTACCGCGATCTCGATCCTGCGCGGCTTGGCCTTCTCCGCGACCGGGATCGTCAGCCTCAGCACGCCGGCGTCGTACGTCGCCTCGATGTTGTCGGTGTCGAGGTTCTCGCCGAGGAACAGCTGCCGGCTGAACACACCGCGCGGACGCTCGGCGGCCACCATCTCCTGGCTCTGGTCGCGTGCCGGGCGCTCTGCGTGCACCGTCAGCACGTTCCGTTCGACGTCGAGGTCGAGGGAATCCTCGGCCACGCCGGGCAGATCGAATTCGACGACGAACTTGTCGCCCTCACGCCAGGCGTCCATGGGCATCACCGCGGGACGGGCCGCCGTGCCGAGAACCTGCTGTGCGAAGCGGTCGAGCTCGCGGAACGGATCGGTGCGCATCAACATCGTTTCCACCTCCACAGACTCTCTTCGTGCCGGTTGAGGAGAGCGGTCGATCTATGCTGACCGCTACACCTTTCTTGTACCATGCACAACACACCGAGGCAAGGAATTGTTCCCGGAAACCCCTCGAATTCCGCGCGGACGGACGACAATCCGCCTCGCAAAACCTCCCGCACGCGGCCGGTGCCGGTTACGCTCGACCTACCGCATGATGCCGCGGTCGTTCCGGGGTGCCGTCTCAGGCCGAGCGGAGCGCCCGGCGCCGCAGCGACATCGCCGCCCCCGGGGAGGCGCAAGGAGGCACCATGGTTGTCACCGAGACGAAGGCCGTTCGCCCGTATCCGCCGCGGTATGCGCCCAAGGGCTCGACGTTCTACAGGCTGGTCACCACGACCGACCCGAAGATGCTCGGGCTGATGTACATCACCACGTCGTTCGCGTTCTTCCTGATCGGCGGACTGATGGCCCTGCTGATCCGCAGCGAACTCGCCGTCCCCGGTATGCAGTTCCTGTCCAACGAGCAGTACAACCAGCTGTTCACCATGCACGGCGGCATCATGCTGCTGATGTACGCGACCCCGATCGTGTTCGGGTTCGCGAACTACATCCTGCCGCTGCAGATCGGCGCCCCCGACGTCGCGTTCCCGCGCCTGAACGCGTTCAGCTACTGGCTGTACCTGTTCGGCGCGTCCGTCGTGGCATTCTCCCTCGTCACCCCGGGTGGCGCCCCGGACTTCGGCTGGACGTCGTACATCCCGCTCGCGGACGACATGCACACCCCGGGCATCGGCGCCAACCTGTGGTTCACCGGTCTCGCGGTGGCCGGTCTCGGCACCATCCTCGGTGGGGTCAACATGATCACCACGGTCGTGTGCCTGCGTGCCCCCGGCATGACGATGTTCCGGATGCCGATCTTCACCTGGAACATCTTCATCACGATGATCCTGATCCTGCTGATCTTCCCGCTGCTGACCGCAGCGTTCATGGGCGTGATGGTCGACCGGGTGCTGGGCGGGAACATCTTCGATCCGGCCACCGGCGGGGTGATGCTCTATCAGCACCTGTTCTGGTTCTTCGGCCACCCCGAGGTGTATGTCATCGCGCTGCCGTTCTTCGGCATCATCTCCGAGGTCATCCCGGTGTTCTCGCGCAAGCCGATCTTCGGCTACACCGGCCTGGTCTACGCGACCCTGGCGATCGGCGCCCTGTCGATGGCCGTGTGGGCACACCACATGTACGCCACCGGCGCCGTGCTGCTGCCGTACTTCTCTTTCATGACCTTCCTGATCGCGGTGCCCACCGGCGTGAAGTTCTTCAACTGGATCGGCACCATGTGGCGGGGGCAGGTGACGTTCGAGACCCCGATGCTGTTCTCCGTCGGCTTCATCGTCACCTTCCTGTTCGGCGGCCTGACCGGCGTCGTCCTCGCCAGCCCGCCGCTGGACTTCCACGTCCACGACTCCTACTTCGTCGTCGCACACTTCCACTACGTGCTCTTCGGCACCATCGTGTTCGCCACCTACGCGGGCATCTACTTCTGGTTCCCGAAGATGACCGGACGGCTGATGGACGAGCGCCTCGGCAAGTGGCACTTCTGGCTGACCTTCGTCGGCTTCCACACCACGTTCCTGGTGCAGCACTGGCTGGGCAACGAGGGCATGCCGCGCCGCTACGCCGACTACCTGCCGTCGGACGGGTTCACCACCCTCAACACCATCTCGACCATCGGTGCCTTCACCCTCGGCGTGTCGACCCTGCCGTTCCTGTGGAACGTGTTCAAGAGCTACCGGTACGGGCAGGTCGTGACCGTCGACGACCCGTGGGGTTACGGCAACTCCCTCGAGTGGGCGACCACCTGCCCGCCGCCGCGGCACAACTTCTACGAGCTGCCGCGCATCCGCTCCGAACGCCCGGCGTTCGAGCTGCACTACCCACACATGGTGGAGACCATGCGGGCGGAGGCGCACGTCGGCGTCGGCCGGCGCCACGCCGCCGAGGTGGCGGAGGAGCCCCATATCCGGGACACCGCCGAGCGGACACCGCCGAGCACCTGAATCGGGCGGATCGGTGTAATCGGGCTCCCGCCGGGGTATCTGGAGCGCACGCCCCTCACTGCGGCGGGCATTCGAGAACCACTTCGGCGGGAGGCCTGGTGTCCACTGACGCGATCGTGTTGTTGAAGGAAGACCACAAGGAAATCCGGAAGTTGTTCCGCGAGTTCCGCGGAGCGGACGACGGCAACGAGAAGGGCCGGATCGTCGGCCGGATCATCGAACTGCTGACGGTGCACACCTACATCGAGAACGAGGGCATGTACCCCGAGGTGCGCGCGCTGCTGCCCGACCTCGAATCGGACATCCTCGAATCGTTCGAGGAGCACCACGTCGCGGACGTGCTGGTGATGGAACTGGCCGGAATGAAACCCGACGCCGAGCGGTTCGACGCGAAGACGACCGTCCTCATCGAGAACGTCGAGCACCACATCGAGGAGGAGGAGGACGAGTGGTTCCCGAAGGTGCGGGAGGCACTCGGCCGTAAGCAGCTGCAGGAGATCGGGGCGCGGATGCTCGAGCTGAAGGAGAAGGCGCCGCGCTCCCCCGCGCAGCCCTCCGCCCTGAAGAAGACGATCGACGCCGTCGTCAGCTGACGCGTCGCCGGACCGGTTCCGGTCCGGCCCACGAAGGCCGGGGGTGCGGAGTTGCTCTGCACCCCCGGCTACTACGTTCCCGGACTACTACGTTCCAGCCGAGTCGAGGAGACCGCTCTGCGCGGACCCGTCGGATGCCCCGCGTCCCGAGCGACTGCCGCGGTATGCGTCGCGGCGGAACGGCACGAGCCAGCGCGGCCACAGCTCGACGGCCGCCGGGCGGTTGAGCACCGGATCGAACGACGGCTGCGCCTCGTCGGAGGCGGGCACCGCGGACTCGAGCGTGACACGGCCGGCCGGCACGAGCGGGCCGCGGGCCGAGGCAATGTGCAAGGAGAACACCAACGGGCCCCCGTGCCGGGCCAGGTCCCGGACGGACGTCGAGGACGGCTGGTCGCCCTCCGGGAACGCGAAGATCCACCGCGGCGCGAGGTCGACATTCGTCCGATAGGCCATCAGGGAGCCGTACCGCGCGGTCGACCAGCCCCGGGCCGGCAGCAGGACCGCCCTGGTGGGCACGTGCAGGGTGGCGAGCAGGATGTCCCACGGGCCGTCCTCGAGCGAGAACCGCAACGCCAGACCCAGGATGTCGGGCACGCCGTCGGGCGTGCCCACGGCGCCGGACAGCCGCGCGGTGACCGGCACCCGCGCCGGGGCCGGAACCGGCCACCACCGCGAATCCAGTTCCGCGACGCCCCGGAAGAGCACCCCGTGCGGATGGAACACCCGCGCCCCGCGCAGCGCGGAGGCGGCTCGGAACGGCACGGAGAACACCGAGTGCAGCGAGATCATGCGCCCCGCATACCCGGGGTGCCCGCTGCCCAATCGGTCCGCGCTCACTCGACGAGCGAGGCCACCTCGTGGTCGGTGAGCGTGGTCTGGGGCACGCGTCCGGCGTCACGGGCCAGCAGCACCGCCCGGTACAGCGGCCGCTGCTCGAGCCCGGCGTCGCGGGCCTCCGCCCGCAGCTGCTCGACCAGCACCGACGACATCGCGGCAGCCGAGGCCAGCTCGCTCGCCGCCAGCGCGTCGGCGAGCCGGCGCAACGCCAGCACGTCGAGCTCCCGGCAGCCGCCGTTCGCGTACAACGCCAGCGGGACCGACACGATCCGGTCGCCGTCGTTGAGCCGCAGCACCACCTGGCTGACCCGCAGCGCCGACACCACCAGTTCGACCCCGGCGAGGTTGCGCAGCTGCACCCGCCGGGTGCGCAGTGCCCCCTTCGCGGTGACCGTGGTGCCGTCGATCCAGCGGCGCCGGCGCAGCACCGCCACCGCACCCACCGCGGGCGGCACCCCGACGATCATCCCGGACACGACCGCGACCAGCGGGCTGGCCACCAGGTACACCAGCAGACCGGCCACCACGCCGATCAGGAGGGAGAACACCGCGACTCTCCCGGCGCGAGGCGCGAGCACCCGCGTGGGGATCAGGTCCAGACGGGTCGGCGCGGGACGGGCCGACGGGTCAGGTGCGGGCAACGACGTCCCCGACCCGGGCGACCACGTCGTCGAGCGGCACGGTGTGCTGTTCGCCGGTGCGCAGGTCCTTGACGACGATCTCGCCGGCCTCGAGTTCGCGCTCTCCCAGCACCAGCGCGACGACGGCACCGGAGCGGTCGGCGGCCTTCATCGCGCCCTTGACGCCGCGGCCGCCGTACGCCAGATCCACGCGGATGCCGGCGGCGCGCAGCCGGTGGGCGACCGGTACCAGCGTCGACTTGGCGGCCTCGCCCATCGGTACGCAGAACACCTCGCAGCGGGCGGGGCTGCCCGCGGTTTTGCCCTCGGCGGCGAGCGCGAGGACGGTGCGGTCGACGCCGAGCCCGAAGCCGATACCGGAGAGCGGCTGGCCGCCGAGCTGGGCCATGAGGCCGTCGTAGCGGCCGCCGCCGCCGATCCCCGACTGGGCGCCGAGGCCGTCGTGGACGAACTCGAAGGTTGTCTTCGTGTAGTAGTCGAGTCCGCGCACCATGCGCGGGTTGATCGTGCACGGCACGCCGAGCGCGTCGAGATGCGACAGCACCTCGTCGAAGTGGGCCTTGGCCGTGTCGGAAAGGTGGTCGAGCATGAGCGGCGCGGCGGCCGTCATCTCCCGCACGTGGGGGCGTTTGTCGTCGAGGACCCGCAACGGGTTGATCTCGGCGCGGCGGCGGGTCTCCTCGTCCAGTTCCAGCTTGAACAGGAACTGCTGCAACAACTCCCGGTACTGCGGGCGGCACGTCTCGTCGCCGAGGGACGTGATCTCGAGGCGGAACCCCTCGAGGCCCAGGCTGCGGAATCCGGCGTCGGCGACGGCGATGACCTCGGCGTCGAGGGCCGGATCGTCGACGCCGATCGCCTCGACGCCCACCTGCTGCAGCTGGCGGTACCGGCCGGCCTGGGGGCGCTCGTACCGGAAGAACGGGCCCGAGTAGCTCAGCTTGACGGGCAGCTGGCCACGGTCGAGGCCGTGCTCGATCACCGCCCGCATCACGCCCGCAGTGCCCTCCGGGCGCAGCGTGACGGACCGGTCACCGCGGTCGGCGAACGTGTACATCTCCTTGCTGACGACGTCGGTGGACTCGCCGACGCCGCGCGCGAACAGTCCGGTGTCCTCGAAGATCGGCAGCTCGATGTGCCCGTAGCCGGCCAGCCGCGCCGCGCGGGTCAGCCCGTCGCGCACGGCGACGAACTCCGCGGACTGCGGGGGGACGTAATCGGGTACACCCTTGGGCGCCGAGAACGTGGAGGGCTTGCTCAACTGTCGCTGCTTTCTCTCGTCGGTGGATCGGAGGCCGGGCCGGGTCAGCGGGAGCCGGCCAGCCCCACCAGGAACGGGTTCGACACCCGCTCCTGGCCGATGGTGCTGGACGGGCCGTGGCCGGGCAGGATCGCGGTGGCGTCGTCGCGCACGAGCAGTTTCGCCGCGATCGACGCGAGCAGCTGTTCGTGGTTGCCGCCCGGCAGGTCGGTGCGGCCGATCGACCCCTGGAACAGGGTGTCGCCGGTGAGGGCGATCTCGACGTCGTCACCGTCGGGGGTCGTCGCGTGGGTGCGCAACACCACCGAGCCCTGGGTGTGCCCCGGCGTGTGATCGACGGCGAACCGGATGCCGGCGTGCTCGATCTCGTCCCCGTCGGCCAGTTCGATCACGGTCCGCGGCTCGACGAAATCGGCACCCTCGAGGAACGGCTTCAACGTCGGGCCGATGCCGCGCCCGGGATCGGTCAGCATGTAGCGGTCGTCCGGATGGATATAGGCCGGGATGTCGTACCGGTCGGCGACGGCCTGCGCCGACCAGATGTGGTCGAGGTGCCCGTGGGTGAGCAGCACCGCGCGCGGCGTCAATCCGGACCGGGTGAGAAAGTCGGCGAGGGGCTCGGCGGCATCTTGTCCGGGGTCGACGACGACGCATTCCTTCGCGTCGTCCTGCGCGAGGATGTAGCAGTTGGTCTGGAACATCCCGGCGGGGAATCCGGTGACGAGCACGGGCATCGCTCCTACGGTGTGGGCCTTCGCGTGGCCCCTACAGCCTAGGCCGGGCTCCCCGTCGCCCGGTTCTCAGGTTGGGGTGGCAGACTCGATCCGGCTCGAACCGGGTTCCAGCGGCGACGATGGGACCGGCAACGACGATCGGTTACGGGAGGACTACTGCAGTGCCGAGCAACGCACAGCGGCGCCAGGCCGCCAAACGCAAACTCGAGCGGCAACTCGAACGGCGGGCACAGCGGGCGCGCAAGCGCCGCCAGCTGACCATCGGTCTGTCGGCGCTCGGTGTGGCGGCGGTCGTCGCGGCAGGCGTCGGCATCTGGGTGCTCGGCCGCGGCGACGACGACGCCGCCTCCACCGCCGCGTCGGAGACGACCGACCCGGCGCAGACCGAGTTCGCGGCGCTGCCCGCCGGCCGGTCGGAACCGCTGCCCGACTCGGTGAACTGTGCGTACCCGCCCGGCGGGGAACCGGCCAGGCCGGTGCAGCCGCCGCGAACCGACGGCATCCTCACCACCGGTGAGGGCAATACCGACATCAGCGTCAGCATGGAGACCACCCAGGGCAACATCGGCCTGGTCCTGCGCAACGACACCTCCCCGTGCACGGTCAACAATTTCCTGTCGCTGGCGTCGCAGGGGTACTTCGACGACACCGCCTGCCACCGCCTGACCACGTCCGACTCGCTGGCGGTGCTGCAGTGCGGCGACCCGACCGGCACCGGCGCCGGCGGCCCCGGCTACCAGTTCGCCAACGAGTTCCCCACCGACCAGTACGCGCCCGAGGATCCGGCGGCCACGCAGCCGCTGACGTACCCGCGCGGCACCGTCGCGATGGCCAACGCCGGCGCCGGCACCAACGGCAGCCAGTTCTTCCTCGTGTACGGCGACTCGATCCTGCCGCCGCAGTACACCGTGTTCGGCACTATCGACGAGACCGGCCTGGCGACCCTCGACGCGGTCGCCGCCGCCGGTGTCGAGGGTGGCGGCCAGGACGGCGCGCCGGCCCAGCCGATCTCCCTGACCAGTGTGAGGATGGACTGATGACCCGTACTCGATCCGGCGCTGCCCGCGCCGCCGTGGCCGGGGTCGGTGTGGCGCTGCTGCTCGCCGGCTGCTCCGACGACCCGGACGACGGTGCCGAGGCCGCGACGTCCGCGTCGAGCACCGCGGCCTCGGCACCGACGTCCGCGCCGTCGCTGTCCGACTTCCCGGCCCTGCCCGCCCAGCGGGCCGAGCCGCTGCCCGAAACGGTGAGCTGCGCGTACCCGTCCGACGGGCGACCGGCCGCGAAGCCGGCGCAGCCGCCACGCACCGAGGCCGTCCCCACCGCCGACACCGGCGTCACCGTGGCAACCACCCAGGGCGACATCGGGCTGACCCTGCAGGGCGAGCTGTCCCCGTGCACCGTCGGCAGCTTCCTGTCGCTGGCCTCGCAGGGGTATTTCGACGACACCGACTGCCACCGGCTGACGACCGACCCGACGCTGTCCGTGCTGCAGTGCGGCGATCCCACCGCCACGGGCACCGGCGGACCGGGCTACGAGTTCGCCAACGAGTTCCCCACCGACCAGTACGCGGCCGGGGATCCGCAGGCGCAGAATCCGATGATCTACCCGCGGGGCACGCTCGCGATGGCCAATGCCGGTCCCGGCACCAACGGCAGCCAGTTCTTCCTCGTGTACGGCGACTCGATCCTGCCGCCGCAGTACACCGTGTTCGGCACCATCGACGAGACCGGCCTGGCAACCCTCGACGAGATCGCCGCGGCCGGGGTGGACGGCGGCGGACCCGACGGACCACCGGCCGCGACGACGACGTTGACCGCCGTCCGCACGGCCTGATCCGGCGCGTCTCCCAACGCCCCGCCCGCCCGCCGGTGGGCGGGGCGTTCGCGTCCCCGCCGCGGGCAGGGGCCTGTCGGTTTGTGACGGGATCGTCTACTGTGCCGTGTCTGTGACCTCTGGTACCTCCATTGCTGCGCGCCTGGCCGCGACCCTCGGCGCGGCGCTCGCGGCCGCGGCGTGTGCCGCCTCCGACACCGAGCCCGCCCCTGCCGCGCTGCGGGCGCCGAGCACCGCGGCCGCCACCACGCCGGGGTTCGACCCGTCCGCCTACGTTGCGATGCCGCCGCGTCCCGAACCGGAGGCCGCGCCCGTCGCCTGCGCGTTCCGCGCCGCCGGGCCGGCCGCGAAGACGGCGGCTGCGCCTGCGTCGACGTCCGTGCCCGCGACCGGGACGGTGGAGCTGACGCTGACGACCTCCGCAGGTCCGGTCCCGTTGGTCCTCGAGCGGGCCGCAGCGCCGTGTGCGGTGCAGAGCTTCGTCGGCCTCGCCCGGCAGGGCTTCTTCGACGGGACCGAGTGCCATTACGTGACCGACGAACCGGGGATGCAGATGTTCCGGTGCGGCGACCCCACCGGATCCGGGACGGGAGGGCCCGGCTACACGTTCGCCGACGAGTACCCCGTCACGGTCGTCCGCGGGGAGAACGGCTACCTGCCGTCCCCCGTCGTGTATCCGCGCGGCACCGTCGCTATGGCCAACGCCGGGCACCGGGACAGCAACGGCAGCCAGTTCCTGCTCGTGTTCGGCGATTCCCTGCTCCAGCCGCAGTATTCGGTGTTCGGCACCGTCGGAGAACCCGGCCTGCGGGCGCTCGGGGAGGTCGCCGCGGCGGGCGACGACGGCTCGAGCCCCCTCGGCGGCGGCCGCCCGCTCACCCCGCTCGTGATCACCGACGTGGGGTGACGCCGGGCACCTCCGCCCGTCGCAGGTGGACCCCGGAGGGGGAGTATCGGCCCTACGCGGCGGAGGTCACCCGGTACACGTCGTAGACGCCCTCGACGTTGCGGACGACGTTGAGCACGTGGCCGAGGTGCTTGGGATCGCCCATCTCGAACGTGAAGCGGCTCACCGCGACCCGGTCGCCCGTCGTGGTCACCGACGCCGAGAGGATGTTCACCTTCTCGTCGGCGAGCGCCTTGGTGACGTCCGAGAGCAGCCGGTGCCGGTCGAGCGCCTCGATCTGGATGGCCACGAGGAACACCGACGACGGGGACGGAGCCCACTTGACCTCGATGATCCGCTCGGACTGCTGCTGCAGGGATCCGGCGTTGGTGCAGTCGGTGCGGTGCACGCTCACCGAACCGGTGCGGGTCACGAAGCCCATGATCTCGTCGCCGGGCACCGGCGTACAGCACTTGGCCAGCTTCGACACCGTGCCCGGCGCGCCGGGCACGAGGATGCCGGAGTCACCGCTCTGCCGGGACCGGGTCGGAATGGACGACGGGGTGGATCGCTCCGCAAGCTCCTCCTCGACGCCACCGACCCCGCCGAGCAGCGCGACGAGGCGCTGCACGACGTGGTGCGCCGAGACATGGTGCTCACCGACCGCGGTGTAGAGCGCCGACACGTCGGCGTACCGCAGTTCCTTGGTCACGGCCTGCATCAGGTCCGCGTTCATCAGGCGCTGCAGCGGCAACCCGACCCGCTTGACCTCCTTACCGATGGCGTCCTTGCCGGCCTCGAGCGCCTCCTCGCGGCGTTCCTTCGCGAACCACTGCCGGATCTTGGCCTTCGCACGCGGCGAGACCACGAACGACTGCCAGTCGCGGCTCGGCCCGGCGTTGGGGTCCTTGGACGTGAAGACCTCGACGACCTCGCCGTTCTCGAGCTTGCGTTCGAGCGCGACGAGCCGGCCGTTGACCCGCGCGCCGATGCAGCGGTGCCCCACCTCGGTGTGGACGGCGTACGCGAAGTCGATCGGCGTCGACCCGGACGGCAGCGTGATCACGTCGCCCTTGGGGGTGAAGACGAAGATCTCCTTCACGGCGAGGTCGTAACGCAGCGACTCGAGGAACTCGCCGGGGTCGGCGGCCTCGCGCTGCCAGTCGAGCAACTGCCGCATCCACGCCATGTCGTCGAGTTCGGCGACGTCACCCGAGTGTTTGCCCTTGGTCTCCTTGTACCGCCAGTGCGCGGCGATGCCGAACTCGGCGGTGCGGTGCATCTCGCGGGTGCGGATCTGCACCTCGAGCGGCTTGCCCTCGGGGCCGATCACGGTGGTGTGCAGCGACTGGTAGACGCCGAACCGCGGCTGGGCGATGTAGTCCTTGAACCGGCCCGCCATCGGCTGCCACAGCGAGTGCACGACACCCACGGCGGCGTAGCAGTCGCGGATCTCGTTGCACAGGATCCGCACGCCCACCAGGTCGTGGATGTCGTCGAAGTCGCGGCCCTTGACGATCATCTTCTGGTAGATGGACCAGTAGTGCTTCGGCCGGCCCTCGACGGTGGCCTCGATCCGCGACGCTGCGAGCGTCGAGTTGATCTCGGCGCGGACCTTGGCCAGGTAGGTGTCGCGCGACGGCGCCCGGGTGGCGACGAGCCGCACGATCTCCTCGTACTTCTTCGGGTGCAGGATCGCGAAGGACAGGTCCTCGAGCTCCCACTTGACCGTCGCCATGCCGAGGCGGTGCGCGAGCGGCGCGATCACCTCGAGCGTCTCGCGCGCCTTGCGGGCCTGCTTCTCCGGCGGCAGGAAGCGCATGGTGCGCATGTTGTGCAGCCGATCGGCGACCTTGATCACCAGAACCCGGGGGTCGCGCGCCATCGCGATGATCATCTTGCGGATGGTCTCGCCCTCGGCGGCGGTGCCGAGCACCACCTTGTCCAGCTTGGTGACGCCGTCGACGAGGTGGGCGACCTCCTCGCCGAACTCGGCGGTGAGCTGCTCGAGACTGTAACCGGTGTCCTCGACGGTGTCGTGCAGCAGCGCCGCGATCAGCGTCGTGGTATCCATGCCGAGCTCGGCGAGGATCGTCGCGACCGCGAGGGGATGGGTGATGTACGGGTCGCCGGACTTGCGCTTCTGCGACGCGTGCCGCTCCTCCGCCACGTCGTAGGCGCGCTGCAGCTCCGACAGGTCGGCCTTCGGGTACAGCTCGCGGTGGATCGTGACCAGCGGCTCGAGTACCGGCTTGAGGTTGGTGCTGCGCTGCCCGGTGATGCGGCGCGCCAGCCGAGCCCGCACCCGGCGGGAGGCCGACGTGGACGCCGAGGTCGGGGTCGGACCGGAGTTCTGGGACCGATCAAGATTCTGGGTCATGCCCACACCTCCCGCCGCCGATGCACACCGGACGCACCGCCGCACATTTCTCGTCGTCCGGAACCACCGGCACCTGCGCCAACTCTATCCCTCAGAGCCGAACCAATGACGTCACCGGGTACTTTTCCAGCCGCGCCCGTCCGCCGAGGGCCTCGATCTCGGTCACCACCGCCACCGCGACGACCAGGGCACCGGCCGCATCGAGAAGCTCCGCCGTCGCCGAGAGGGTGCCGCCGGTGGCGAGCACGTCGTCGACAACGAGTACCCGCCGCCCGCGCAACCGAACCGAATCCTGCGGAATCTCGATCGCCGCTGTGCCGTACTCGAGGGAGTACTCGCGGGTGTCCACCGGCGGAGGCAGCTTGCCGGCCTTGCGGACCGCGAGGACGCCGGTACCCAGAGCATGGGCGATGCCGCCGCCGAGCAGGAAGCCGCGGGCGTCGACGCCGGCCACCAGTTCCGCGTCCGGCGCGGTGGCGGCCAGCGCGGCGATGACCGCCCCGAAGGCCTCGCCGTCGGCGAAGACCGGGGTCAGGTCGGCGAAGCGGACGCCGGGCGTCGGGAAGTCGTCGACCCAGCGGGTACGGGTGGTGACCGCCGTGGCGGCGCGGTCGATCAGAGCGTGCGCTCCGGCGGGATTGCTGTTCATCTGCTGAGAATCCACCTGTCCATGTTCCAGCCCGCACCGGCAGCGCTGGGGTTGGCGACGGCGGCACGCAGGCCGCCGGCGAAGGTCGTCTCGCGGGGCTGCGCGTACAGCGGCAGGGTCGGCATCGCGGTCCACAGGATCGTCTCGGCCTCACCCACCAGACCGGAGATCGTGGCGTCGTCGGTGGTGACTGCGAGGGCGTCGAGGATCTGGTCGACCCGGGCGTCGGCGAAGCGCCCGACGTTGCTGCCGGCCGCGGAGTTGAGGGCGCCGCGAGCATCCTGCATGTCGGCCGTGCCCCCCGCCCCTGCCGCAACGGCGGTCCCGGCCAGTACCGCATCGACCTGTCCCGCCGTGAGCTGCGACGGCGTGAGCGTGTCCGAGGCGGCGTCGACCACCTCGATGCCCGCCTCGCGACAGGACTGGGCGATCAGCTCGACGGTACGGGCGCGGCGCGGGTCCGGGCCGAGGTACCCGATCCGCACCGTGATGCGGTCCGTCCCCGCCGCGGCGAGCTCGGCCTGCGCCGCGGTCGTGTCCGCCTGGTCGTAGCGGGCTGCGGGCCCGGACACGCCCGGGTACAGCGGCGAGTCGGCGGGCAGCAGCCGCGACGACGTCGTCCCGGAACCGAGTCCGGTGGCGGGCACGTCCCCGGCCCGGCCGAACTCGTCGAACAACTGCGACCGGGGCACGCACAGCGCGAACGCCCGGCGCGCGGCGGCGGCGCCGAGGCTGCCACCGCCGGTGCCCATTACGAGCTGCTCGACGTTGCGCGACGCCACGGCCGTCGTCTCCACGCCGTCCCCGAGGGACAGGTCGAGTGCCCCCGTGCCGGTGTCGGCGACGTGGACGCGGCCGTCGGAGGCCGCCGCGGACGCGTCGGTGCCGCGCGGCCACACCACGATCCGGTCGGTGCCGGGCTTGTTGCCCCACCAGCGTTCGTTGGCGACGAGGACGAGCCCGTCCTCGGCGGTGAACGACTCGATCCGGTAGGGACCGGAGGCCGGCAGTAGCGACAGGTCCAGCCGGCCGGGGGTCAGGTTCCACCCGGTGTTCCAGAACTCGGCGAGCCGGCGCAGCGCTTCGACGTCGCCACCGCCGATGGCGGCGACCACGTCGGGCACCCCCGAGACCCGGGCAGCGACGTGCGCGGGCATCAGCTCGGTGGCACCGAACAGGGCTCGCCAGTCGGCGTAGGCGCGGCCGGCGCGGAATACGACGGTGGCGTCCTTGGACCCGGTCTGGCAGTCGATCCGTTCGATGTCGACGTAGCCGGAGCGCCGGGCGGCGGAGAACAGGTTCGCCGGAGCACCCGAGGCGTCGGGCGCGGTGAATCGGCCGCTGGCGGCGGCCCAGGCCAGCACCAGGTCGTCGCACGACATCGGCACCCCGTCCGAGTACACGGAGTCCGGGGACAGCCGGTACTGGACGGTCAGCGGGTCCTGCGAGACGACGGTGGCCGCCCCGATGTCGGTGTCGGAGATCACCTGACCGGCCGGGTCGACGTAGCCGAAGCCGGGCAGCACGCGGGCCAGGGCCTGCCGTGCTCCCGAGGCGGCACCGTCCACGGTGTTGGCGTTGTAGGTGGTCACCGTGTTGTCGACGGCATACCCGATGGAGGGCAGGGACTCCTCCGTCGTGCCACAGGCGACGATGGTCGCGGCGAGCGCCGCCGCGGCGGCCGCGCCCGCGATCGCCGCGCGGACGGGCCGGCGGCGCCGGGCTCGACGTGTGTGCTCGGGTGCCGACATGTCAGTGCCTTCTCTTGGCGCGCTTTCCGGTGGGCCGGACGCCCGGTCTGGGGGTGCGCTCGGCCACCGGCGCGGCCCCGGCGCCCGCCGTCGTGATCGCTCCGATGCGCTTGGTCACGGACACGGGTGTCGCGCCGGCGTGCGCGCCGACCGCCTCCCCGGCGGGAGGCACGGTCCGCGAGCCGGCGGCGCCGCGCTTGGCGAGCACCTTGCGGGTGTGTGCGGCCACCGGCCCGCGCCATTCCTTGAGGGTCACCAGCAGCGGAGTCGCGAAGAAGATCGACGAGTAGGCGCCGACCACGATGCCGACGAGCTGGACGAGGGCCAGGTCCTTGAGGGTGCCGACGCCGAGCAGCCAGACCGCGATGACCATCAGCGCGAGCACCGGCAGCACCGAGATGACCGTGGTGTTGATCGACCGCATGAGGGTCTGGTTGACGGCGAGGTTGGCCTGCTCGGCGTAGGTCCGACGATGCAGGTGCAGGATGCCGCGGGTGTTCTCCTCGACCTTGTCGAACACCACCACGGAGTCGTACAGCGAGAAGCCGAGGATGGTGAGCAGGCCGATGACGGTGGCCGGGGTGACCTCGAAGCCGACGAGCGAATACACCCCCGCGGTGACGATCATGTCGAAGAACAGCGCGGCCAGCGCCGCGAGCGCCATGTCCCGCTCGTAGCGCACCGCGATGTAGATGCTGACGAGCACCAGGAACACCGCGAGCGCAATGAGGGCCTTCTGGGTGATCTGTCCGCCCCACGTCTCGCTGACGTCGGCGACGCTGATCGCGTCGCGCGACGGCACGCCGTCGGGCCCGGCCGGCTGGAACTCGTCGTACAGGGCGTTCTGCAGGGTCCGGACCTGCTCGAGGTCGAGGGCCTCCGAACGGATCTGAATGGAGGCGCCCGCGCCGGACCCGACGGTCTGCACCGATTCGGGCTCGGTGCCGAGGGTGTCGGAGTACACCGTCTCCACCTGCTCGGTGGTGACGCCCTCGGCGGCCGGGAGCTGGATGCGGGTGCCGCCCTCGAAGTCGATGCCCCACGTGAAGCCGCGGAGCAGCATGCTCAGCAGCGCCACCAGCACGATGGCGCCGGTGAGCAGGTAGTAGAACTTGCGGCGGCCGACGATCTCGAACGCGCCGGTGCCGGTGTAGAGGCGGGAGAGGACGCTGTGCCGGGGTGCGGTCGTGGTGGTGTCGGTCATCGTCACGCCTCCTTCGCCGAGGCAGCCGCGAGCTGGCGTTCACGGGCGACCTGCTGAATGGCGCCGAGACCGTTGACGCTCGGCTTGGACCAGAACTTCGACGTCGACGCCAGGTGCACCAGCGGCCACGTCACCAGGAACACCACCACGACGTCGAGGATGGTGGTCAGGCCGAGGGTGAAGGCGAAGCCGCGGACCTGACCGACCGCGAGGACGTAGAGCACCGCGGCGGCGATGAAGCTCACGGCGTTGCCGGACAGGATGGTCCGGCGGGCCCGGGCCCAGCCGCGGGGCACGGCGGAGCGGAAGCTGCGGCCCTCACGGATCTCGTCCTTGATCCGTTCGAAGAACACCACGAACGAGTCGGCGGTCATGCCGATGCCGATGATCAGGCCGGCGATGCCGGCGAGGTCGAGGGTGAAGTTGATGTAGCGGCCGAGCAGCACCATCACCGCGTACACGGCGAGCCCGGACAGCACCAGCGACAGCGCGACGAGCACGCCGAGCATGCGGTAGTAGACGAGGCTGTAGAGCAGCACGAGGACCAGTCCGACGACGCCGGCGATCAGCCCGGCCTCGAGCGATGCCAGGCCGAGGGTCGCGGACACCGTCTCGGCCTCCGACGCGGCGAACGACAGGGGCAGCGAGCCGTACTTGAGGGTGTTGGCGAGCTCGGTGGCCTGGGTGTTGGTGAAGTTGCCGGTGATCGAGGTCGCGCTGCCTGCGGGGGTGGCGCCCTGGATCACGGGCGCGCTGACCACCTTGGAGTCGAGGACGAACGCGGCCTGCTGCCCGATGCTGGCGGCGGTGAACTGCGCCCAGGTGCTGCTGCCCTCGGAGTCGAACGTGAGGCTGACCTCGTAGCGGGACTGCTGGGTGTTGTAGCCGGAGGAGGCGTCGGTGATCTGCTGGCCGTCGATGATGCTCGGGCCGAGCAGATAGACGGCGGTGCCGTCGGTGGAGCACGCGACGAGCGGCTTCGCCGGATCGTCGTTGCCGGCGAGCGGGTCGGCGGCCGAGCAGTCCAGGGTGGCCATGGCCTGCTGCAGGACGGCGGGGTCCTCGCTCTGCCGGGTCTCCTTGGCGGCGGCGATGTCCGCGGCGGCCCGGGCCTGCGGGTCGAGGTCCTCCGTGGGCGCGGGAGCGGGCGCCGGGGTGTCGGTGGCGGGCGCCGGGGCGTCGGTGGCGGGCGCCGGGGCGTCGGTGGCGGGTGCCGGGGTGTCGGTGGGATCCTGCGCCGGGAAGGGCCGGCCCTGGGGTTCCGGCGCGGCCGGTTCGGGAGCGGGCGTGGCGGCGTCGGGCGCCGGCGTCGCGGGGGCGGGGGCCTGCGGGTCCGCGGGCGCCGGCTGCGCGGCGTTCGCGCTGGCAATGGGCTGACCGATCACGGGCCGGATGTACAGCCGTGCGGTCTGGCCGAGGGTGCGGGCCTGCGAGCTGTCGTCGCCGGGAACCGTGATCACCAGGTTGTCACCGTCGATCACGACCTCCGAGCCGGACACGCCGAGGCCGTTCACGCGGGTCTCGATGATCTGCTGGGCCTGCCGGAGACTGTCCTGGCTGGGCGCGCTGCCGTCCGGGGTGCGGGCGGTGAGGGTCACGCGGGTGCCGCCCTGCAGGTCGATACCGAGTTTCGGTGTCGCCGACTTGTCCCCGGTGAAGAAGATCAGGGCATACAGTGCCACCAGGATCGCCCCGAACAGGGCGAGGGAGCGAACTGGATGCACCGATCCGTTGGAAGGTGCCACGGTCTGTCAGTCTCCTCGATGCGAGTGAGTGATGCGCTGGTCACGGGGCCACCGCACCCGTCGGGCGCGGCCCCCGGCGCGGCCCGCACATCGGCCGGGGTGTCGACCGGTCGGTGTCCGACCGTTCAGTGCTCGGCCGGCCGGCCGGCCGGCGGCTCGGTGTCGTCGCCCTTGTCCAGCGAAAGGCCACCGGTCTCGTCCGTCGTCGGGTCGAGATCGGCGACCCGCTCGCGGACCACGACCCGGGCCCAGGTGGTCACCACGCCGGGAGCGATCTCGAGATCGACGGTGGTGTCGGTGAGCGCGACGATGGTGGCGTGCAGCCCCGCCGTGGTCGTCACCCGGTCGCCGACCTGCAGCGAGTCCTGCAGTTCCGTGGTCTTCTGCATCTCCTTCTTCTGACGCCGGATGCCGAGGAACGTCGGCACCAGCAGGGCAAGGATCAGCAGCGGGAAGAGCAGTTCCATCGTTGAAGTCAGTCCTCGAGGTCGTCCGGTATCGGGCGCCGGCGGTCGTGGACCGGCGCAGTAGACCAGTGTGCCATTACCCGCGTGGCTCCTGTACCGGCGCCGGTGGCCGACCGGTCATTCGTCGTCGAACAGGCCGGGCTGCGGTTCGCGGGCTCGCACCTCGATGCCGCCGGTGGCGGCCTCCGGCGGCGGTGTCAACCCGAGCTGCAGCCACGCGGCCTGGGTCGCGACCCGTCCACGCGGAGTGCGCGCGATCATCCCCGCCCGCACCAGGAAGGGTTCGCAGACCTCCTCGACGGTGCCGGGTTCCTCACCGACGGCCACCGCGAGTGTGGACACGCCCACCGGCCCGCCCCCGAAGCTGCGGACCAGCGCGCCGAGCACGGCACGGTCGAGCCGGTCCAGGCCGAGCGCGTCGACGTCGTAGACCGCCAGCGCGGCCCGCGCGATCTCGCGGGTGATGATGCCGTCGGCGCGGACCTCGGCGTAGTCGCGGACCCGCCGCAGCAGCCGGTTGGCGATGCGCGGGGTGCCGCGGGAACGGCCGGCGATCTCGGTGCTCGCCTCCTCGCCCAGGTCGATGCCGAGGATCCGGGCCGAGCGCAGCAGGATCTGCTGCAGTTCCGCCGGCTCGTAGAAGTCCATATGAGCGGTGAAACCGAACCGGTCGCGCAGCGGTCCGGTCAGCGCGCCGGAACGGGTGGTGGCGCCGACGAGGGTGAACGGGGCGACCTCGAGCGGGATCGACGTCGCGCCCGGGCCCTTGCCGACGACGACGTCGACCCGGAAGTCCTCCATCGCCAGGTACAGCATCTCCTCGGCAGGACGCGCGATGCGGTGGATCTCGTCGATGAACAGCACGTCGCCCTCGACGAGGTTGGACAGCATCGCGGCCAGGTCGCCGGCACGCTCGAGAGCGGGGCCCGACGTCAGGCGCAGCGACGACCCGAGTTCGGCGGCGATGATCATGGCCATCGACGTCTTGCCCAGGCCCGGCGGGCCCGACAGCAGGATGTGATCCGGGGTGCCGCCACGCAGCTTCGCCCCGCGCAGCACCAGCTGCAGCTGTTCCCGCACCCGAGGCTGGCCGATGAAGTCGTCGAGGTTCTTCGGCCGCAGGCTCGCCTCGACGTCGCCGTCGGCGGGGGTGTACTCGGCGGTCATCGGCGCCTCGTCGGGGGCGCCCACTGAGGGGAAGTCCTCGCTCATCGGCTCTTGCCCAGCAAGGCCAGCGCCGAACGCAGCGCGGTGGAGGTGTCGGCGTGCGGGTCACCCGCGAGGACCGTGTCGGTGGACTGCTCCGCCTGCTTGACGGGGAAGCCGAGTCCGACGAGAGCCTCGACCACTTGGTCCCGCATGGGCGAGCCGACCACAGCGGCCGGGGCGGAGGTTCCGGCGAACGCGGCGACCTTGTCCCGCAGTTCGACGACCATGCGTTCGGCGCCACGCTTCCCGATGCCCGGGACCCGGGTCAGGGCGGCGGTGTTGCCGTCGGCGAGCGCCGCACGCAGCGAATCGGGATCCAGCACGGCCAGGGTGGCCATGGCGAGCCGGGGTCCGACGCCGGAAACCGTCTGCAGCAGCCCGAACAGGTCCCGGGCGTCGGGGTCGGGGAACCCGTACAGCGTCATCGAATCCTCGCGCACGATCATCGCCGTCACCAGGCGGGTGTCCTCGCCGCGGCGCAGCGTGGCCAGGGTGGCGGGGGTGGCGTGGATCCGGTAACCGACCCCCGCGGATTCGATGACCACGTGGTCGAGTGCGATCTCGAGCACTTCCCCGCGCACCGAGGCGATCACCGTGCACCTGCCTTCCGCGCGGCGGCCTGTTCCCGCAGCCGCGCCTCGTACCGTCGTTTCTGTTCGGCCGCGGCGGCCTCGGCGGCGGCCATGCGGGCGAGCATGGGCGCACGCCAGCAGTGGCAGATCGCGAGGGCGAGGGCGTCCGCGGCGTCCGCGGGCTTCGGCGCGGTGGCCAGGCCCAGGATCTTGGTGACCATGGCCGTGACTTGCTTCTTGTCGGCCGAGCCGTTCCCGGTCACGGCGGACTTCACCTGACTGGGGGTGTGGAAGGCCACCGGGATGCCGCGTCGGGCAGCGGAGAGCGCCACCACTCCCCCGGCCTGGGCCGTGCCCATCGCGGTGCGGACGTTGTGCTGGGAGAACACCCGCTCGACGGCGACGACGTCGGGCCGGAATCGGTCGAGCCAGTCCTCGGCGGCCGCGGAGATGCGCAGCAGTCGCGACGGCAGTTCCAGGTCGGCGGGTGTGCGGATCACGTCCACCGCCACGGCGGCGACCTCGCGCCCGCGGCCAGTGTCCACGATGCCGAAGCCGCATCGCGTCAGCCCCGGGTCCACACCCATCACGCGCACCCGTTCACCTCTCGACCGCTACGAACAATTGTTCGAGAGCATAGCGGCCGGGGCGGCGCGTCGCGGTATCGACACGCAGCCCCGGCCGTGAGCCGTCCGCCTCAGGCGTCGAGTTCGGCGAGGACCTCGTCGGAGACGTCGACGTTGGTGTAGACGTTCTGCACGTCATCGGAATCCTCGAGGGCGTCGACGAGCTTGAACACCTTGCGGGCGCTGTCCGCGTCGACGGGGACCTCGACCGAGGCCCGGAAGTCCGGATCGGCCGATTCGTAGTCGATGCCGGCCTCGACGAGCGCGGTGCGCACAGCGATGAGATCGCCGGCCTCGGAAACGATCTCGAAGCTGTCACCGAGATCGTTGATCTCCTCGGCGCCGGCCTCGAGCACGACCTCGAGGATCTCGTCCTCGGTGCGGCCGTTCTTCTCGAGCACGACGACGCCCTTGCGGGTGAACAGGTAGGACACCGAGCCGGGGTCGGCCATGTTGCCACCGTTGCGGGTCATCGCGGTGCGGACCTCGCCCGCCGCGCGGTTGCGATTGTCGGTGAGGCACTCGATGAGGACGGCGACACCGTTGGGCCCGTAGCCCTCGTAGGTGATGGTCTGCCAGTCCGCGCCGCCGGCTTCCTCGCCGCCACCGCGCTTGCGGGCCCGCTCGATGTTGTCGTTGGGGACCGAGTTCTTCTTCGCCTTCTGGATGGCGTCGTACAGCGTCGGATTGCCCGCCGGGTCACCACCGCCGGTCCGGGCCGCCACCTCGATGTTCTTGATCAGCTTCGCGAACATCTTGCCGCGCTTGGCGTCGATGGCCGCCTTCTTGTGCTTGGTGGTGGCCCATTTGGAGTGGCCGCTCATTCGATTGGAGCCCCTTCCGGCGAGGTGAGGTCGGACCGGGTCCGACTGGTTCGGAGGGTCGATTCTACTCCGCGCCGACCTGCCCCGAACGGACGGTGTCGACGAACAGCCGATGCACTCGCAGGTCACCGGTGACCTCGGGGTGGAACGACGTCGCCAGCACCGCACCCTGGCGCACCGCGACGACCCGTCCCGCGGCCGGTCCCTCGGGGACGGTGGCCAGGACCTGCACGCCGGGACCGACCTCCTCCACCCAGGGCGCTCGGATGAACACCGCGCGCACCGGATCCCCCTCGATGCCCGCGACGTCGAGGTCGGCCTCGAACGAGTCGACCTGCCGGCCGAACGCGTTGCGCCGGACGGTGATGTCGAGGGCGTCGAGGTGCTCGGCATCGGGACGGGTGTCGAGGACCTGCGAGGCGAGCAGGATCATGCCCGCGCAGGACCCGTAGGCGGGCAGACCGGCCTTCAGCCGGGCGCGCAGCGGCTCGAGCAGGTCGAACACCTGCAGCAGCCGGCTCATCGTGGTGGACTCCCCGCCGGGAATCACCAGGCCGTCGACGACGTCGAGTTCGGCGGTCCGGCGCACCCCGATCGCGCGGGCGCCGGCCGCTTCGAGTGCGGTCAGGTGTTCGCGCACATCGCCCTGGAGCGCGAGCACGCCGATGGTCGGAGAACTTCCCACTGTCGCCTGTTCTGTCGGGGACGGGACGACGCCCGTCCGAAGCCTGGATATCAACGCTAGCAGCCGCGGCGGGGTGTCCCGGCTTCCGGACCGCGAGCCGGATGCCGGCCCATCAGCGCAGGTAGCGGGTCAGTCCCTCCTGCACCACCGCGGCGACCATCCGCCCGTTCCGGTCGAAGATGCGGCCCTGCGTGAGAGCCCGCCCGAACCCTGCCGACGGGGACGTCTGGTCGTACAGGAGCCAGTCGTCGGCGCGGAACGAGCGCAGGAACCACATGGCGTGGTCGAGGGAGGCGCCCTGTGTCTTCTCGTCGGGATGGGCGACGCTCGCGGAGCCGAGCAGCGTCATGTCGCTCATGTACGCCAGGGTGCACACGTGCAGCACGTTGTCGTCCGGGAGCGGATCACGGACCCGGAACCACACCTGCTGCTGGGACACGATGCCGGCGCGCCGGAAGAGGCGATCCTCCGGCACCCGTCGCAGGTCCCATTCGGGCCACTCACGCCTGGCCCACAGGTTCCCGGGGTCGTCCGAGTCCGCGAGGTCGGCGAGTTCGTCGGGATCCGGCACCTGGGGCATCTCGTCCTGGTGCTCGATGCCGTCGTCCTGGACGTGGAACGAGGCGGACATGGTGAAGATCGCCTGCCCGTCCTGCACGGCGGTCACCCGCCGGGTGCCGAACGACCGGCCGTCGCGGATCGGATCGACGAGATACACGATCGGCTTCGCGGGGTCGCCGGGGCGGACGAAGTACCCGTGCAGCGAATGCACCGAGTACGCGGGATCGACGGTGCGTACCGCGGACACCAGCGCCTGTCCGGCGACCTGCCCCCCGAAGGTGCGCTGCAGCGACGTCTCCGTCGCCACGCCCCGGAAGATGTTCTTCTCGAGGTGTTCGAGCGCCAGGATCTCCTCGATCTTCGCCATGCGGGCTCCTTCCCAGTCCTGCGACAGGCTATCCGCAGGGACCCGCCGAGAAGCGTCGGGAGCCTCCGACACGGTCGGAGGCTCCCGACGTACGCGGGGATGCCGGCGGCGGTGGGGTCACCAGCCTCGCTCGGCGAGGCGGTGCGGCACCGGGATGTCGTCGACGTTGATGCCGACCATGGCCTCGCCCAGGCCACGCGAGACCTTCGCGAGCACGTCCGGGTCGTCGTAGAAGGTGGTGGCCTTGACGATCGCGGCGGCACGCTCGGCGGGATTGCCGGACTTGAAGATGCCCGAACCGACGAACACGCCCTCGGCGCCGAGTTGCATCATCATCGCCGCGTCGGCCGGGGTGGCGATGCCGCCGGCCGTGAACAGCGTCACCGGCAGCTTGCCGGCCTTGGCGACCTCGACCACCAGGTCGTACGGCGCCTGCAGTTCCTTGGCCGCGACGTACAGCTCGTCCTCGGGCAGGGAGGTCAGCCGCCGGATCTCCTGGCGGATCTTCCGCATGTGGGTGGTGGCGTTGGAGACGTCGCCGGTGCCGGCCTCGCCCTTGGAGCGGATCATCGCCGCGCCCTCGTTGATGCGGCGCAGCGCCTCACCGAGGTTGGTGGCGCCACACACGAACGGCACGGTGAAGGCGAACTTGTCGATGTGGTTCTCGTAGTCGGCGGGGGTGAGCACCTCCGACTCGTCGACGTAGTCCACGCCGAGGGCCTGCAGGATCTGTGCCTCGACGAAGTGACCGATGCGGGCCTTGGCCATCACCGGGATGGACACGGCCGCGATGATGCCTTCGATCATGTCCGGGTCGGACATGCGGGACACGCCCCCCTGGGCGCGGATGTCGGCGGGGACGCGCTCGAGCGCCATGACGGCGACGGCACCCGCGTCCTCGGCGATCTTCGCCTGCTCGGGGGTGACCACGTCCATGATCACGCCGCCCTTGAGCATCTCGGCCATACCGCGCTTGACGCGGGCGGTGCCGGTGGTGGGAACGGACTCGGGGCTGCTCACAGCAAGAACTCCTGGGGTGTGGCCTGCAGAAACTGACGCGGCGGACGGATTCGGGCACGTCGCGGCGCCGCTCCCGATTCTAGGGGCACCCGTGGTGGCCGTCCCATAGCCAGTCGCGAGACCCTGGCCTGCCTCGCAGGCATCGGACTCCGCCTGCCTCGAGTGCCGGCGCTCACCGGATGGCGCGGACCTCCGGCTCCACGCGACGCACGGCGACGTCCCGCGCCTCCCCCAGCAGATCCGCGAGATCCTGCGGAAACACGGCCTCGCCGTGGCGTTGCAGGTCCCGGATCTCACCCTCGGCGAACCAGCGGTGCTCGAGGCTCATGCGACGCTCGAGGTCGGTGAATCCGCCGTCGCCCGGCTCGAAGGCGGGCGTCTGCAGTGCGAAGAACAGTTCCTCCGAGCGGATGAGCTCGCCGTTGAAGGGAAACACCGCCACCCGCCGCCACATGGGCCCGCACAGCTGCTCGGGCGCGACCGGCAGCCCGGTCTCCTCCCCCACCTCACGGACGGCGGCCGCGCGCAGCGTCTCCCCCACTTCGACCGCACCGCCGACGGTGAACCAGAAGTGCACGTCCGGCGTGGTCGGGTCGTGGCCACGCAGCAGCAGCACCCGGCCCTCGTGGTCGAACAGCACCACCCGTGCCGAGGTGCGCGTCTCGTCGAGCAACAGGCCCGAGGCCGCGGCCGGGTCCGTACGCTCGGCGATCTCGAAGTAGTTCGGCAACGGCGCCGTGCCGCCGAGGTGCAGCCAGCGCACCGGCCGACGGCTGCGCAGCGCCAGCGTGTCACGGACGGCGTCGTTGTGGAACCGCCGTGCGATCAGCACCCGCGCTTCGGCGTCGGCGAGTTCGGCCACCAACTGCGGTCGCAGCCGCTCGGTGTCCACCGCGGCCAACGCGGCCGACAGCGCGTTCTCCGCCGATTCCCGTTCGGCACGGTCCGCCCGTTCGGCGCGGTCGGCCAGCGCGGCCAGCCGACGGCCCTCGGCGACGGGGGTGGAGGCCGCGATGCCGCGCCCCACCACGGCGCGACGGGCCAGGGCGGCGTCGAGCGCCTGCCAGGAGAGATCCGCACGCACGTGGAGCCGGTCCAGCCGGTTGGCCGTGCCGTAGGCCCACAACCCGAGCGCGACGATGATCGCGGAGATCAGCGCCAGGACGAGAACGGCGACCGCGGACAGCGTCACGTCCCACTCCCCTCACGCGGTGTCGTCGCCCGCGCGCACCTCACGACCGGACCTCCCGAACCGGTCCGGCGCCGACGGTGACGGTTTCGTACACGCGCAGGATCTGCTCGGCCACCACCGGCCAGTCGTAGGCGCCGACGATCTCGTTCGCCGCCGCCACCAGGGCGCGACGGCGGGCACCGTCGTCGAGCAGGCCGCGGATCGCGGCGGCGAGAGCCTCGGAGTCTCCCAGCGGAACGAGCACGCCGGCGCGCCCGTCGCGCAGCACCCGGCGGAACGCGTCGAGTTCGCCGGCCACCACGGGGGTACCGGCGGCCATCGCCTCCACCAGCACGATCCCGAAGCTCTCCCCACCGAGGTTGGGGGCGCAGTACACGTCGGCGCTGCGCATCGCCGAGGCCTTCTCCGCGTCGGACACCTGACCGAGCAGCCGCAGGTGCCGGGCGTACCGGCCGGCCTCCTTGCGCAACCGGTCCTCGTCCCCGCGGCCGACCACGAGAATCTCGAGGTCCGGGTAGTGCTCGACGAGCAGCGGCAGCGCGCCGAGCAACACCGCCATACCCTTGCGCGGCTCGTCGTACCGGCCGAGGAACAGCACGGTGCGGCCGGCGCGGGGATACCCGGGCAGCGTCGGGGCGTGAGCGAACGAGGACACGTCGACACCGTTCGGGATCTCCACGGCGTCCGAGCCGAGCGACGTCACCTGCCAGCGCCGGGCGAGTTCGGAGACGGCGATGCGGCCGCTGATCTTCTCGAGGTACGGCTGCAGCACACCCTGGAAGGTGCTCAGCACCAGCGATTTGGTCGTCGACGTGTGGAACGTCGCGACGATGGGGCCCTCGGCGATCTTCAGCGCGAGCATCGACAGGCTCGGCGCGTTCGGCTCGTGGATGTGCAGGACGTCGAAGTCGTTGTCGTTGATCCATCGCCGGACCCGCGCATAGGACACGGGACCGAAGCTCAGGCGCGCCACGGACCCGTTGTAGGGGATGGCGACGGCGCGCCCTGCCGAGACGACGAAGTCCGGCAGCTCCGTGCTGTCGGACGCCGGGGCGAGGACGCTGACCTTGTGGCCGCGTTCGATGAGCACGTTGGCCAGGTCCACGACGTGCGCCTGCACCCCGCCCGGTACGTCGAACGAGTACGGGCACACCATCCCGATCTTCACCGCGCCTCCATTCGCGCCAGGCGGGCCTCGGAGAGATCGTCGAGCCAGAGCGGTTGCAGCATGTGCCAGTCCGCAGGGTGTTCGGCGATGTCGGCGGCGAAGCAGTCGGCGAGGGCCTGTGTCGCCGGCCCGATCCCGCCGGTGACGTCGATCTCGGCGTGGACCCGGAAGCCCCAGCCGGCGTCGGTGAACCAGCAGTGCACCGGCAGCAGCGGCGCGCCGGTCTCGGCGGCGAGCTTCGCCGGGCCGGCGGGCATGCGGGTGGGTTCCCCGAAGAACGTCACCGGCACGCCTTTGCGGGCCAGGTCGCGCTCGCCGAGCAGGCAGACGATCCGGTTCTCGCGCAGCCGCGTCTCGAGCCGGTCGAACGGCGGGGTCTCGCCCCCGCTGAGCGGGAAGATCTCGAAGCCGAGGCTCTCGCGGTACGCGACGAACCGCTGGTAGAGCGATTCGGGGCGCAGGCGTTCGGCCACCGTCGACAGCCCACCGTAGGTCTGCGTGCACCACACGCCGGCCATGTCCCAGTTCCCGCTGTGGGGCAGGGCGAGAATCGCACCGCGCCCGGCCGCCAGTGCCTGCTCGATGTGCTCGCGACCCTCGACGGCGTGATCGAGGGCGGCGGCCGTCACGGTCAGGTCCATCGAGGGCAGCCGGAACGCCTCCCGCCAGTAGCGGGCGTAGGACCGCACGGACTGCCGGATCAGCTCGTCCGGGACCTGCGCCGCGGGCACGCCCAGGACCCGGGCGAGGTTGCGGCGCAACTGCTGCGGGCCACCGCGGCGGCGGGCGGCGATGTCGGCTCCGAGGTCGAACAGCCGGCGGGCGGTGGACTCGGGCAGCGCCCGCACGAGCCGCCACCCGGCGGCGTAGCCGAGGTCGGAGGCACGTTCGGTCGCGCTCATCGGGCTTCTCCGTCGGCCGGGGTCGACGACGGCAGGGGCAGCAGCTCGCGGGCGTCCGGGGAGCGGCGAACGGCGAGCACCCGCTGGAACACGGTGATCACCGAGCCGGCGGCGAGCAGCCACATGGCGACGTGGATCGCCCACCACACGCCGAGCCCGGTGACACCGGCGCCGACCAGCACGATGACGAGCCGGTCGGGCCGCTCGATCAGGCCGCCGTCGGCGGACAGGCCACTCGCCTCGGCGCGGGCCTTGGCATACGAGATGACCTGGGAGGTGACCAGGCAGATCAGAGTTGCGATCAGCAACGGACGGCTCTGTTCCCCGTAGACCGCCCACCAGGCCAGCCCGGCGAAGATCGCGCCGTCGGCGAGGCGGTCACAGGTGGCGTCGAGGACGGCGCCGAAGCGGGTGCCGCCCCCGCGGGCCCGGGCCATCGCACCGTCGAGCATGTCGAACATCACGAACAGCGAGATCACCATCGCGCCCCAGAACAGCTGCCCCATCGGGAACAGCGTCACGGCGGCGGCGATCGTGGCGACGGTGCCGATGAGTGTCACCGCGTCCGGCGTGAGGCCGGTACGGATCAAGGCCCTGCCGAGCGGGGCGGTGACCTTCGACACCGACGCACGCCCGAAAAAGCTCAGCATCCACCGACCCCCGTCTTCCGTTCACACCGATGCGTCCGGGACACGATCCTGCCACGCCCGCGAACGGCGACAAACATACCGGCGGGGGCGGCGACGGACACCGGGGCCGGGGGCCGGTGCGGCGTCACTCGTTCCAGGCCGCCGCGAGCAGCGCGCGGGTGTCCCGCAGCAGCTGCGGCATGACCTTGGCGCCGCCGAGGACGGTGATGAAGTTGGCATCGCCGCCCCAGCGCGGCACCACGTGCAGGTGCAGGTGTTCGGCGAGCGAGCCGCCGGCGGCGGCCCCGAGGTTGAGGCCCACATTGAAGCCGTGCGGCCGCGAGACGCTCTTGATGACCCGGATCGCCCGCTGCGCGAATGCCATCAACTCGGTGCTCTCCTCGGAGGTCAGGTCCTCGAGGTTGGCGACCCGGCGGTACGGCACGACCATGAGATGGCCGGGGTTGTAGGGGTAGAGGTTGAGCACCGCGTACACGTGCTCGCCGCGCGCGACGACGAGGCCCTCCTCGTCCCGCATCTTCGGGATGTCGGTGAAGGGCTCGTACGGCGCCTCCTTGGATCGTGGTGCCTCCGCGATGTACGACATCCGGTGGGGCGACCACAGCCGCTGCAGGTGGTCGGGTTCTCCGGCCCCGCGATCGACGAGGGCGTCGTCGGAGCAATCGCCGCTCACGCGGCGCCGCCCGAGTCGACGGGAGCGACGAGCTCCGCGGTGGGCGAGGCGTTCTCCCGCCGTCCGATCCACTCGGTGACCAGACGGACCGCGTCGGCCACGGGCACGCCGTTGACCTGGGTGCCGTCGCGGAACCGGAAGCTGACCGCGCCGGCCTCGACGTCACGCTCGCCTGCGAGCAGCATGAACGGCACCTTCTGCGTGGTGTGGTTGCGGATCTTCTTCTGCATCCGGTCGTCGCTGGTGTCGACCTCGGCGCGCACCCCGGCCGCCTTCAGCTGCCGGGCGACGTCGAACAGGTGATCCTCGAAGGCCTCCGCAACGGGGATACCGACGACCTGCACGGGGGCGAGCCACGCCGGGAAGGCGCCGGCGTAGTGCTCGGTGAGCACGCCGAAGAAGCGCTCGATCGAGCCGAACAGGGCCCGGTGGATCATCACCGGCCGATGCTTGCTGCCGTCGGGACCGGTGTACTCGAGTTCGAACCGCTCGGGCAGGTTGAAGTCGAGCTGGATCGTCGACATCTGCCAGCTGCGCCCGAGCGCGTCCTGAACCTGGACGGAGATCTTCGGCCCGTAGAAGGCGGCACCACCCGGGTCCGGCACGAGATCGAGTCCGGAGGCCTCGGCGACGTCGCGCAGCGTGTCGGTGGCCTCCTCCCACAGGACGTCGTCGCCGACGAACTTCTTGGGGTTCTTCGTCGACAGCTCGAGGTGGTAGTCCTCGAGGCCGTAGTCCTTCAGCAGGTCGAGGACGAAGTTCAGCGTCGTGGTCAGCTCGTCGCGCATCTGCTCGCGGGTGCAGTAGATGTGCGCGTCGTCCTGCGTCATGCCGCGCACCCGGGTCAGGCCGTGGACGACGCCGGACTTCTCGTAGCGGTAGACCGAGCCGAACTCGAAGAGCCGCAGCGGCAGCTCGCGGTAGGAGCGGCCGCGGGAGCGGAAGACGAGGTTGTGCATCGGGCAGTTCATCGGCTTGAGGTAGTAGTCCTGGCCCGGCTTGCGCACGGTGCCGTCCTCGTTGAGTTCCTCGTCGATGTGCATCGCCGGGAACATGCCGTCGCGGTACCAGTCGAGGTGACCGGACACCTCGTAGAGGTGCCCCTTGGTGATGTGCGGGGAGTACACGAACTCGTAGCCGGCCTCGACGTGCCGCTGGCGCGAGTAGTTCTCCATCTCCTGGCGGATGATGCCGCCCTTGGGATGGAACACCGGCAGGCCGGAGCCGAGCTCGTCGGGGAAGCTGAACAGGTCGAGCTCGTTGCCGAGCTTGCGGTGGTCGCGGCGCTCGGCCTCGGCGAGCAGCTCGAGGTAGCGCTCCTGTGCCTCCGCGGATTCCCACGCGGTGCCGTAGATGCGCTGCAGGCCGGCGTTGTCCTGGTCACCGCGCCAGTAGGCGGCGGAGCTACGGGTGAGCTTGAACGCCGGGATGTACTTGGTGGTGGGGATGTGCGGGCCGCGGCACAGGTCGCCCCAGATCTTCTCGCCCGTCCGCGGGTTGAGGTTGTCGTAGATCGTCAGTTCCGCGCCGCCGACCTCCATGATCTCGGGGTCCTCGTCGAGGGAACTGTTGCCGGCCGACTTCTCACTGATCAGTTCGAGCTTGAACGGCTCGTTCTTCAGTTCCTCGCGTGCGTCGTCCAGGTTCTCGACGACGCGGCGGGAGAACCGCTGCGCGCCCTTGACGATCTGCTTCATGCGCTTCTCGAGTTTCGCGAGGTCCTCCGGGGTGAAGGGCCGGTCCACCTGGAAGTCGTAGTAGAAGCCGTCCTTGATCGGGGGCCCGATGCCCAGTTTGGCCTCCGGGAACTCCTGCTGCACAGCCTGGGCGAGGACGTGTGCCGCGGAGTGCCGGATGACGGAGCGGCCGTCCTCGGTACCGGCGGCGACCGGCTCGATCTCGGTGTCCTGTTCCGGCGACCACGACAGGTCGCGCAGCCGGCCCTCGGCATCGCGGACCACGACGATCGCGTCGGGTCCGCTGTTGGGTAGGCCGGCCTCCCGGAGGGCGGCACCGGCAGTGGTCCCCGCGGGCACCCGGACGAGCACGGTTGGGTCTACGGATGCGGGCGTCGTCACTGTGGTGGGCTCCTCGGGCTCGTGCCGGTGGTGGGTGCCACCGACGCCGCGGGGCATGCCACGCGTCGGCAACCAGACCATGCTATCGACACCACCCCGGTCACCCGTTCACCCGGGCACCGCCCGAGCGGTGCAGGCTACAGCCGGCGCAGTCCGCCGAGGACCCGCGACAGCAACTGGGCGTCGGGGCCGACCCCGTCGACGGTCCGGTGGACGGTGAGTTCGCCGGTGGCGGCGAGGTCGCCCACCAGGACCCGTGCGACGCCCAGGGGCAGCTTGGCCAGAGCCGCGATCTCCATGATGGAGCGGGGTTCGGCGCACAGCGCCAGGATGGTGCGGTGTTCTTCGAGGCCCGGGGTTCCCACTGAGTCGGGCACGGCCGAGACGAGGACCTCGAGCGGGAGATCCACCTCGGCGCGGGTCCGGCCCTGGCTGCGCACGAAAGGCCGCACGAACGAGGGCTGGACTCCGTTCGGCTCCTCTTCCCTCGGGACCGCGGTCACGACGGCCGGCATCGGGGTCGACGCGGGGGCGGCGACGGTCGCGAATGCACCGGTCGCCGGCGGGTCCACCGCGGGCGCGGCTTCGTGCCGGTCGGTCGCGCCGGGGGCCGGGCGGTCCTTCCGCCGTCGGCCGGCAGATCCGAATCGTGCTCCTGTGGTCCCGACCAGGGGCCAGTTGTTGTCGGCGACACTCATCAGCCGCATCCTCCTCACACCGACCGTAATCCTGCCATCAGCGCATTGCGGTCCGATGAATGCGCAGGTCACGACCGCTCCACCGACGGCTGTTCCGTCCGGGCGCGAACCGGGCCGCGCCCGAAACGACGAAGGGCACCCCCGTGGGGGTGCCCTTCGTCGGTGCTGTGGTCCCGGCTGGGATCGAACCAGCGACCTCCCCGGTGTGAACGGGACGCTCTTCCACTGAGCCACGGGACCGGGCCGCTTCGCAGCGGCTCGAACGAGAAGGAACATTAACACGCCCACCGGGTGAACACGAATCCCCTGGTCGACCCCATTTTCGGGGAGCGACCGAGGCCGGGCGCACCGCCGGCGTGCGCGGCGCGGGAGCCCGCACACCGGAGCCGGGACCGACAAGGGCCCTCACGCCCACGAGGACGCCTCGTTCGCGCCCTCACCTGCAGATTTGTGTGTTCTGACGATGGTCGGCTAATGTTCTCAACCGCACCACGGAGAGCACGACGCCGGACGGTGCGATGCGGATGTAGCGCAGCTGGTAGCGCATCACCTTGCCAAGGTGAGGGTCGCGGGTTCGAATCCCGTCATCCGCTCGAGAGGTTGGACTCGACCTTTTACGGTGGAGTGGCCGAGTGGTGAGGCAACGGCCTGCAAAGCCGTGCACACGGGTTCGATTCCCGTCTCCACCTCGCGCGATTAGCTCAGCGGGAGAGCGCTTCCCTGACACGGAAGAGGTCACTGGTTCAATCCCAGTATCGCGCACCACGATCGACCAGGTTTCACCCCGCACTTCTCGACCCGGGCCACCGGGAGGGGAAGTGCACATGCGGATGTAGCGCAGCTGGTAGCGCATCACCTTGCCAAGGTGAGGGTCGCGGGTTCGAATCCCGTCATCCGCTCCACCACCCCGCGCGATTAGCTCAGCGGGAGAGCGCTTCCCTGACACGGAAGAGGTCACTGGTTCAATCCCAGTATCGCGCACCACGATCGACCAGGTTTCACCCCGCACTTCTCGACCCGGGCCACCGGGAGGGGAAGTGCACATGCGGATGTAGCGCAGCTGGTAGCGCATCACCTTGCCAAGGTGAGGGTCGCGGGTTCGAATCCCGTCATCCGCTCCACCACCCCGCGCGATTAGCTCAGCGGGAGAGCGCTTCCCTGACACGGAAGAGGTCACTGGTTCAATCCCAGTATCGCGCACCATCCACACGGCGAAGGCCCTCCCGGTCGGGAGGGCCTTCGCCGTGCCGCCACCCGTCAGCGGGAGGCGTGCAGCCGGTTGGCGCCGGCAGTCATCGCGCGCAGCGCCGATTCGGTCCCGGTCGCCGCGATTCCCATGCTCCAGAGCCGGCGGCCGTCCGCTTCGCTCAGCAGGAACGTCGCGTGGGTGTCACCGAGGTCGAGCTGGTGGAACGAGAGGATCTCGAGCGGCATCCCGAGGGTGTGCATCATGGCGGTCATCGCAGACACCGGACCGGTAGCGGTCGCCGCGGCGGTGTGGATGGTCTCTCCCACGCCGAATGTGGCCTCGTAGTTGCAGCGGCCGGCGCGCGCAGTCTCGGCGGACCAGCCACCGAGGCGGACGGGCCCGTGCTGTGGTGCATAGGTGGCGGTGAACTCGGCCCAGCTCATGCCGGCGGACTCGGCGCGCAGCTCGCGCGGCAGGAACCGACCGTAGCGGGCGGCGAACGGATCGATCGGCGCCGAGCAGGGGGTGTCCGTGTCGCCGGCGGCAGGGATCAGAGCGGTGGAGGTGAAGGCGTTCATCGAAGGAGGTCTTCCGCGCGAAGGAAGGACCGACAGGTAGCTCAACGACCCGCAGCGAGGGGTCGGTCCGAATCAGACCCCGCTACGGCGGTGAACTACGAGTACGCGCTTCATGAGAGCCCACAGTAGAGCGTCGGCCCGCGGAAGGCAACCACCCCGGTGACCGGCGCGTGACCGAACCGTGACCCACCCGGCTGGAACCTGAGGAATCCCTCATGTATTGTCGGAGGTGCCATCCCCCCGATGGTAATGAACCCCAGCCATGACCCCCCATCCAAGGCTGGGGTTCAGCCATTTCCGGACCTCGAGCGTGTTCCGTCCCCGAGCGTCGCCACGGCGGAGCGCCGAGTGATCTACTGGTTGCTATGCCAACGCCGTCACTCGAGGAATCCACCGCGAACGTCTCCGTCGAGCAGGCCGGGATCTGGGATGCCGAGACCATCGCCGACGTCGCGGCCACCACGTTTCCCCTGGCCTGCCCGTCCGATGCCTCCCAGGAGGACATCGCCGCCTTCATCGACGAGACCCTGTCCGCGGAACGGTTCAGCGAGTACCTCACCGACCCGACCCGCATCGTCCTCAAGGCGACGGTCGGCGGCGAGATCGTGGGCTACCTGATGGCGATCGATGCCGAACCGACCGATCCGGCGGTCCGCGAAGCCGTGACGGCGCTCCCCGCCACCGAGATCAGCAAGCTCTACGTACTCCCGGGCAAGCACGGCACGGGTGTCGCCGCGGCATTGATGGCTGCCATCGTCGACCACGCCCGGGCGTCCGGCTGCCGGGGCCTGTGGCTGGGGGTCAACAAACAGAACTCGCGCGCCCGGCGGTTCTACGCCAAGAACGAGTTCGAGGTCGTGGGGACGCGGACGTTCCAGGTCGGCTCGCAGACCCACCACGACCACGTCATGCAGCGCGCCCTCTGACGCGGGGTACTCCGCTCGCGGCGACGTACCCCGGGAGCGTGGCTCAGCTGGCGGCGGTCTCGAACCGCGACAGTGCCAGCAGGCGCGACGTCGCGCGCAGGTACTTCTTGCGGTAGCCTCCGGCGAGCATCTCGGCGGTGAAGATCTCGTCCAGCTTCGCGCCGGCCACGGTCACCGGGATGCTCGCGTCGTAGAGCCGGTCAGCGAGAACCACCAGGCGCAGGGCCACCGACTGGTCGTGAGCGGGATGGACCCCGTTGAGGAAGACCGCCGGGACGCCCTCGACGAGCTTGCCGTACCGCGACGGGTGCAGTGTGCTCAGGTGCGCGCACAATTCGTCGAAGTCGTCGAGGGTGGCGCCGGCCACCGCATCGGCACGATCGAGCAGGTCCTCGGAGCTGATCGGGTCCGGGGCCGGCGGCAGGTCGCGGTGGCGGTAGTCGGGACCGTCCACGCGGATGGTCTCGAAGATGGCGCCGAGCTTCTTGATCTCGCGCAGGAAGTCCTGCGCCGCGAACCGGCCCTCCCCCAGTTGCCCGGGCAGGGTGTTGGACGTCGCGACGATGGACACGCCCCGCGCAGACAGCTCGGTCAGCAGCCGGGACACCAGCATCGTGTCGCCCGGGTCGTCGAGTTCGAACTCGTCGATGCACAGCACGCTGTGCTGCGACAACTCCTCGACGGCCTTGTTGAAGCCGAGAGCACCGACCACGTGGGTCAGCTCCACGAAGGTGCCGAACGCCTTCGGCGACGGCGCCGCGTGGAAGATCGAGGCCAGCAGGTGGGTCTTGCCGACGCCGAAGCCGCCGTCGAGGTAGAGCCCGGCGCCGGTGGACGGCGCCTTGCGGCCGAACAGGCCACGCCGGCCACCGCCCCGGATCTTGGCGATCTTGTGGGCGAACTCCTCCGCCGTCCGGACGGCGGTTGCCTGGCTCGGCTCGTTCGGATCGGGAATGTAGGACGCGAAGCTCACGTCGTCGAACATCGCCGGCGGAACCATCTGGGCCACCAGTTGATCGGACGGCACCACGGGATTGCGATCGACGAGACGTTCGTGCATTTCTCCAGGGTAGGGCCGCAGCTCGAGGCGACCGGTACACCGAGGGCAGATTGCGACCTACTTCACATCGCGTACACCTGATCGTCACGTTCGGCGGATCGGACGATCCGGTCACGTGCGCGGCCCGCCGCGGCGACCTGGCAGGCTGTGCCCATGCGCAGAACCGGTGTGCTCACGATGGGCATCGTCGTGCTCGGAGCGATGACCGCCGCGTGCGGGGCGGGCCCCTCGGTACGTCCCGACGTCGCCGTGGTGCAGGAGGCGGACGGCCGCGCCACCCCCACCGGCGAGGATCCGGCCGTCGCGCCCGAGTTGCCGGTGCCCGCCCGGGACCTGGACTGGCGCGACTGCACCGCCGATACCCTCGCCGCGCAGGCCCTGCCGCCGGGGCCGACGGGTCTCGTCCTCGAGTGCGCCCAGATTCCGGCCGCAATCGACGCCGCGGGCACCGTGCCTGGCTCGTTCCCCCTCGACGTGCTGCGGGCCCGGCTGGCCCAGACCCCCACCGAGGCCGCCCCGCTCGTCATGACGACGGGGGCGGACCTACCCTCCACCCGGGCGCTGGCCGCGCTGTCGACCGGCTCGCTCGCCGAGCTCGTGGCCTCCCGGCCGGTCGTCGCGGTGGATCGGCGCGGCCTCGGTGCGTCCCAGCCGATCGAATGCATCTTCGGAGCGGACCGACGCGCCCTGGCCGACCACGGACAGTTCGGCCGTACCGGCGACGGTCCCGACCGGGTCGCCGAGCTCGGCCGGCAGGCCACCATCGCCTGCACCGACTACCTGCAGCCGCAGGAACTGCTGTTCGGTGCCGCCCACGCCGCCGACGATCTCGAGCAGCTGCGCACCACCTGGGGCGCCGAGCGGATCGGCGTGCTCGGCATCGGCAACGGCGCCACGGTTGCCCTGGCCTACGCGTCGAAGTACCCGACGACCGTGGGCCGTCTCGTCCTCGACTCCCCCGCCGCGGCCACCGCCGACGCCGAGTTGCTCGCCGAGAGCCGGGTGCGGGGCGCAGAGTCGGCGGTCGACGCGTTCGCCCGCCAGTGCGTCGCGCTGGCGTGCTCGCTGGGACCGGACCCGCGGGCCGCGCTCGAGGATCTGCATGCCCGCGCCGCGGCCGGCACGCTCGCCCCGCTGTCGTCGAACTCCCTGCTCACCGCCGTGACGTGGTTCCTCGGGACACCCCGCAGCGACGCGCCGACCCGGGTCCGCGAGCTGTCCGACGCACTGTCCGCGGCCGGCGCGGGCGACGTGACACCGATGCTCGAGCTCGTCGGCGCCGCCGAGGCCGCGCTGTTGTCCGACGGGCAGTTCGTCTCCCGCTGCAGCGACGGGCAGCGGTGGCCCACGACGGCCCGGGCCGCCGAGCTGCAGCGGATGTGGTCGACGAACTACCCCCTGTTCGGTGGCGACGCGGCGATCGGTCTCACGGCGTGCAGCGCCTGGCCGAGCATGCCGACCCCGCCGCTGCCGGCGGAGGTCCGCGTGCCCGTGCTGGTGACGACGGGCGCCGCCGACCCGCTCGTCGGCAGCGCGGGGCTCGAGTCGGTCACCGGAGCCCTCACCGCCGTCTCGGCGCGGTGGGCGGCGCTGTCGTGGCAGGGCGCCGGATACTCCGCGGCCCTGCACTCCGGCTGCATCCAGGCACGGGTGGCGGCGTATCTCGACACCGGTGCACTGCCGCCGAACGGCAGCCTGTGCCCGGCGTGACCCCGCGTCCGACGCGGCCCGGGCCCGGCGCCGCGAGGAGGGGACGGTGGGTGGCCACCACCGGCTCCCGGTGTACCGTGCCGTAGTGTTCCTCAGCCGCCTCGAGCCCCGCACCGCCCGCACCACCGCGGAGGTGGTCAAGTGCGTTGTGTGGCCGTTGGCCGTGCTCACGGTGCTGCACCGTGTGGCGGTCAAGGCCGTCAACGGATTCCGCACCGACGATTTCACCCCCGTCTACAACGCGGCGCTGGCATTTCTCAACCGCAAGCCCGTGTACACCGCGAACTTCGAGTGGGTGGACCCGCACTACCTGTACCCGCCGTCCGGGACCCTGCTGATCTCCCCGATCGCGGTGATCGACCCGGAGCGGTCGCGGTGGCTGTTCATCCTCGCGAACGCGATCGCGATCATCGTGGCGCTGTACCTGCTGCTGCGGATGTTCGGCTACGGCCTGAACTCCGTGCTCGCGCCCATCCTGCTGCTTGCGGCGTTCAGTTCCGAGACCGTGACGAACACCCTGGTGTTCACCAACATCAACGGCCTCGTCCTGCTCGGCGAGGTCGCCTTCCTGGCGCTGCTGCTCCGGCGGCGCGACCTGTGGGCGGGCGTCGCGATCGGGCTGACGTTCGCGGTCAAACCGATCCTGGCCCCGCTGCTGCTGATTCCGCTCGTGCGCCGGCAGTGGAAGGTGTTCGCCACCGCCGCGGCGGTGCCGCTCGGACTGACGCTCGTCGCGTGGCCGCTCTCGGTGGACGCGTGGGCGTTCGTCGAGCGCACCACGCCGTACCTGTTCGAGGCGCGCGACTACTTCAACAGCGCGATCGTCGGCAACGGCATGTACTACGGCCTGCCGACGTGGTTGATCCTCGCGCTGCGCGTCGTGCTCGGCCTCATGGTCGTCGTCTCGCTGTGGCTGCTGTACCGGTACTGCCGCCACGACGACCTGTTCTTCGTCGGCACGAGTACCGGGGTGCTGCTCACCGCGTCGTTCCTGCTCGGTTCGCTCGGCCAGATGTACTACTCGATGATGCTGTTCCCGCTGCTGATGACGGTGGTACTGCCCAACTCGGTGATGCGGAACTGGCCGGCGTGGCTCGCGGTCTACGGCTTCATGAGCTACGACAGCTGGCTGTCGGGGCGGTGGCCGGAGGCCGGCCGCGCCGCCGAGTACATGAAGACGACGTTCGGCTGGTCGCTGCTGCTCATCGTGATCTTCGCGGTGCTGCTCGACCGGTACCTGGCCGCCCGGCGGGAGGGCCGGCTGGGGGACGGCATCGAACCGTCGTTCCTGTTGCCCGAACGCAGGAACGAGCCGCAGGCCGAGCTCGTGGCGACGAACCGCGGTGAGGGCTAGCGTGGAGCGCATGGCTGACGCTGTCCCGACCGAACCCGCGCCGAAGGTGTCCCTGAGCGACGACGAATGGCGCGCCCGCCTCACCCCCGAGGAGTACGCGGTGCTGCGGCAGGCCGGCACCGAGCGGCCCTTCGTCGGCGAGTACACCGACACGGAGACCGAGGGCGTGTACGAGTGCCGCGCCTGCGGGACCGAACTGTTCCGCAGCACCGAGAAGTTCCATTCGCACTGCGGGTGGCCCTCGTTCTTCGATCCGGCGACGAGCGACGCGGTGGTCCTGCGGTCCGACGACTCCCTCGGCATGCGCCGGGTGGAGGTACTGTGCGCCGCTTGTCACAGCCATCTCGGGCACGTGTTCGAGGGCGAGGGGTATCCGACCCCGACCGATCAGCGGTACTGCATCAACTCGATCTCCCTGCGCCTGGTTCCGAAGGACTGAGGCCGGCCGCGAACAGGGCCCGCCACAACCCCCGGCGGCGCTCGGCGGTGGGCAGCGGCTCCACGAGGGCGAACGAGCAGCCGATGCGGCGGGCCGCGCCGTCGGCCTCCTCGCTGTCGCCCACCATCAGCGTGCGCTCCGGGGACACACCGAGCGCATCGACGGCGTGGCGGAAGATCTCCGGCTCGGGCTTGACCGCGCCGACTTCGAAGGACAACACGAACTCCGACACGAGATCGTCGATGCCGAGCGCCGCGAACGCGGGCCGGATGTCGAAGGCGATGTTGCTCAGCACCGCCACGGCGAGGCCCTCGCCGGCGAGGGCCTCGATCACCGGGACCGTGTCCGGGTACACCGTCCAGCAGCGCGGATCAGTCAGCTTCGCATACAGGCCGAGGGCCTGCTCCTCGTCGGCGACCCCGGAGCGGCGCAGCACCGTGAGGTAGGCGTCGCGGTGCCGGCGGGGATCCCGGTCGCGGTTGATCCAGGCGTGATGCTCGGCGGCATCCATCTCGACGGGCTGGCCGGTCGGGGCGGTCATCCGGCGCATCAGCTCGGCCTGCCGGTGCACGTCGAACGGTTCGCCCCGGTCGTCGGTGATGTCGGCCAGCCAGGATTCGTCCTCCTCGAGCCGGAACAACGTGCCGGAGAAGTCGAACAGCACGGCGTCGAACGGGGGAACGCTCATGTTCGAAGGCTAACGGCCGCGCGGTCGCGCTGCGGAGCGAGCGCGGAGCGACGACGATCGAGTCCATGTCGACGACCCGTGCGTCCCGCAAGTCCAAGGTTTCGATCGTCGGCGCCGGCAGCGTCGGCACCGCCGTCGCCTACGCGTGCCTGATCCGTGGCTCCGCAGATTCGCTGGCCCTGTTCGATCCGAACACCGACAAGGTGCGGGCCGAGGTGCTCGACCTGAACCACGGCACCCAGTTCGCGCCCGCGTGCCGCATCGACGGCGCCGACGACCTCGCCGTCACCGCCGGCTCCGACCTGATCGTCGTGACGGCGGGCGCCAAGCAGAAGCCGGGCCAGTCACGGCTCGAGCTGGCGGCGGCGAACGTGCGCATCGTGCAGGAGCTCACGCCCGCCCTCCTCGCGCTCTCCCCCGACGCCGTGGTGCTGTTCGTCAGCAACCCGGTCGATGTGGTGACGTATGCGGCGATCCGCGCGACCGACGCCCCCGCCGGACAGATCCTCGGGTCCGGCACGGTTCTCGACTCCGGGCGGTTGCGCTTCCTCGTCGCGCAGCACGTCGGCATCGCGGTGGAGAACGTGCACGCCCTCATCGTCGGCGAGCACGGCGACTCCGAGATCACGCTGTGGTCGAGCGCGACGGTGGGCGGGGTGCCGGCCACGGAGTACCGGGACGAGAGCGGTGCGGCGGCGTTCGACGCGGCGATCCGGGAGCAGATCTCCACGCGGGTGGTCCGCAGCGCCTACGAGATCATCCTGGGCAAGGGGGCCACCAACCTGGCCATCGGCCTGTCCACCGCCCGGATCGTGGAGGCGGTGCTGAGGGACCAGCACCGGGTGCTGCCGGTCTCGACGCTGCAGCACGGCGTGCACGGGATCGACGGGGTGTGCCTGTCGCTGCCGACGATCGTCGACGGCCGCGGCGCCGGCCGGGTGCTCGAGATCCCCCTGTCGCCCGACGAGGCCGCCGGGCTGCGGGCGTCGGCGCAGACGCTGCGGGAGGTGCAGCGCTCGCTGGGTCTGTGACCGCCGGGCCCGGCTCCGAGCGAATGTATCGTCGATCTCCTCAGCGGTAGCGACGGATACATTCGCTCGGCGGCAGCGGAAGCCGGGCGAGTCAGCGGGTGCGGATCACCGGCGGGTCGTAGGCCCGGACCGGCGGCAGTTCCCCGTCGAAGCGCTCGATCTGCACGAGCACGTGCTGGCCCGTGCAGCCGCGTGCGAGACGCGACGTGCCGACGTCGGCGGTGAGCACGTTGGGGTTGCCGTGTACGCACATCGAGCCCGGGTCGGCCGGGTCGAGCGGGTCGTACCAGGCGCCGGTGGCCAGCTGCACCACACCGGGCAGCAGACCGTCGTCGAGGACGGCGCCGGCCAGGCATGCGCCCCGGTCGTTGAAGACCCGCACGACGTCGCCGGCCGCCACGCCGCGTGCCGCCGCGTCGTCCGAGTGTATCCGGATCGGCTCGCGCCCGCGGATCTTCGAGGCCTGGCTGGTGGCGCCGTGGTCGAGCTGGCTGTGCAGGCGGGTCTTCGGCTGGTTCGCGATCAGGTGCAGCGGGTAACGCTGCGCCCGCGGGCCGCCGAGCCACTCCTCCGGTTCGAACCAGGCGGGATGCCCGGCGCAGTCGTCGTATCCGAAGCCGTCGATGTCGGCGGAGAAGATCTCGATGCGCCCGCTGGGTGTGCCCAGCGGGTTGCGCTGCGGATCGGCACGGAACTCCTCGAACAGGGTCAGCCCGTCCTCGCCGCGCATCCGCACGTGGCCGCGCCGCCAGAAGTCGTCGAACTCGGGCGGCGTCTCGACGCGACTCCCGTCGGCGAGGACGAAGCCACGCCACTGCCCGTACAGGTGCTCGAGCCACTCGCGGGCGGTGCGCCCCTCCGTGAACCGCTTACCGAAGCCGAGCCGGTGCGCCAGGGCGGCGAACGTGTCGTAGTCGTCGCGGGCGTCGGCGAATCGCGGGGCGGCGGCGTGCATCGCGACGAGCAGCGGGTCGTTGCGGGTGCAGCTGAGATCCTCGCGTTCGAGGGACGTGGTGGAGGGCACCACGATGTCGGCGTGCTTGGCCATCGCGGTCCAGTAGGGGTCGTGCACGACGATCGTGTCCGGCCGGGTCAGAGCACGGCGCAGCCGGCCCAGGTCCTGGTGGTGGTGGAACGGGTTGCCGCCGGCCCAGTACACGAGCCGGATGTCGGGGTATGTCAGGCGCCGGCCGTCGAAGTCGTGCTCCTCCCCCGGCTGCAGCAGCAGGTCGGAGATCGCGGCCACCGGGATCAGGTCGTCGACCGGGTTGTCGCCCTGGAACAGGGTCGGCAGCGGATACGGGACGGGCGCGATGCCGGGTTCGTTCATCGAGCCGTAGCCGTGCCCGAAGCCGCCGCCGGGCAGACCGATCTGGCCGAGCATCGCGGCGAGGGTCACCCCCGCCCACGGGGCCTGCTCGCCGTGCCGGACCCGCTGCAGCGACCAGGTGACCGTGATCAGGGTGCGGCCCGCCGCCATGCGCCGGGCCAGCGCGGCGATGGTCTCGGCGGGCAGGCCGGACAACCCGGCCGCCCACCCCGGGGTCTTGGCGACGCCGTCGGTGCGGCCGAGGAGATAGTCCGCGAACCGGTCGTAGCCGACACAGTAGCGGTCGAGGAAGTCGCGGTCGGCGAGGTCCTCGGTGGCGAGCACGTAGGCGAGGGCGAGCATGACCGCGACGTCCGTGCCGGGCCGGGGCGCGAGCCGCTCGGCGGCGCCGTGCAGGTCGTCGTGCAGGGGGCTGATCGACACCACGGTCCCGCCGCGAGCGCGCAGGGCGTCGAGCGCGCCGCGGGTGGGGTGGTTGCTGGTGCCGCCGTCGTTGACCGCCGTGTTCTTCAGCGGTACCCCGCCGAAGCACACCATCAGGTCGGTCTCGCGGGCGATGACGTCCCAGTTCGTGGCGCGGGCGAACAGCTTCCAGTGGGTGCCGACCACGCGCGGCATGATCACGCCGGTCGCGCCGAGCGAATAGCTGTGCACCGAGCGGGTGTAGCCGCCGAGCATCTTCAGGAACCGGTGTACCTGGCTCTGCGCGTGGTGGAACCGGCCCGGCGACGACCAGCCGTACGAGCCGCCGAAGATCGCCCGGTTGCCGTGCGTGTCGACCACGCGCCGCAGCTCGCCGGCGAGGAGCTCGGTCAGCTCGTCCCAGGACACCGCGACGAACTCGTCGGCCCCCCGTCGGTCGCTGGGGCCGGGTCCTGTTTCGAGCCAGCCCCGGCGCACCGCGGGCTCGGCCACGCGCGACCGGTGCCGCACCGAGCCGACGGCATTGGCGAGAATCGGCGACGGATCGGTGTCGCCTTCGAAGGGGTGCACGGCGGTGACGTCGCCCTCGTCCGTCTCGACCTCGAACATCCCCCAATGCGCCATGTGCTGGTGCCGCACGGCTCGAGAACTCATGGGGCACAGTCTGCCAGGGGGCGCGCAGCGTCCGATCGGCGAGCCGCGCGGCGCCCGGGGCCCTAGCGTGGGCATCAACGGACGGCGACAGCCGTACCCGACGAGAGGGAGGCGTTGATGGCGGAAGGTGTCGAATCCGGCGGGGCCGTGGCCCGCGCGGTGGTGGTCGGGGCCGGGCACGTCGGCATGATCTCGGCGATGCGCCTGGCGGACGCGGACGTGTTCGACGAGGTGGTGCTCGTCGATGTCGAACCCGGCCTGGCGGCGGGGATCGCGCTGGACCTGACCCACACCGGCGCGCTGACGGGCTCCGGGACGCGGGTGCGGGGGGCGGTGTCGCTCGAGGAGGCCGGTCCCGCGGACTACGTGATCATCACCGCCGGCAAGGCCCGCCGGCCGGGGATGAGCCGCAGCGACCTCACCGCGACAAACGCCCGGATCGTCGGCGACGTGGCCGGGCGCGCGGCGGCGGTCTCCCCCGACGTGGTGCTCGTCATCGTGACGAATCCGCTGGACGAGATGACGTACCAGGCGTGGCGCAGCTCGGGGTTGCCGGCGGAGCAGGTGCTGGGCATGGCCGGGCTGCTCGACGCGGGGCGGTTCCGGGCGCTGGCCGCCGCGGACGGGGCCGGAGCGGCGCGGGAGCTCGGTGCGGTGGCGCTCGGCAGCCACGGCGAGGAGATGGTGCTCCCGCTGTCGCAGGCACCGGAGATCGCCGCGCGCCTCGACGCCACGCGCCTCGACGCGCTGGTCGACCGCACCCGCACCTCGGGCGCGGAGGTTCTGGGACTGCTGAAGTCCGGCAGCGCGTTCTTCGGTCCCGGTACCGCCGCGGCGCACATGGTGCTGGCGATGGTCGCCGACTCGGGAACGGTCGTGTCGGCGACGGTACGCCCGAACGGCGAGTACGGCATCGGCGACGTGTTCGTCGGTCTCCCGGTGGTCCTGGGACGCCGCGGCGTGCGGCGCATCGTCGAGCTGGACCTGACTCCGGAGGAACTGGAACTGCTGCGCGAGGCGGCGAAGCGGATCGGTGAGCGGATCGCGGGGCTGCCCGCCTGAGCACGCCCGGGCTGCGGCGCCGTCCCGGTGGCGGCGCCGCGGCGCGGGTCAGGGCAGCGCGGTGATCAGCGCCTCGACGTCGACGCGAGGACCGGTGAAGAACGGGGTCTCCTCCCGGACGTGCATGCGGGCCTCGGTGGCGCGCAGGTCGCGCATGAGATCGACGATGCGGTCCAGTTCGGGCGCCTCGAACGCCAGGATCCACTCGTAGTCGCCGAGGGCGAACGCGGGCACGGTGTTGGCGCGCACGTCCGGGTAGCCGCGGCCGGCCTTGCCGTGGTCGGCGAGCATCTTGCGGCGCTCGGCCTCGGGCAGCAGGTACCACTCGTACGACCGCACGAACGGGTAGACGCAGATGTAGTTGCCGGGGTCCTCGCCGGCGATGAAGGCCGGGACGTGGCTCTTGTTGAACTCCGCCGGCCGGTGCAGCGCGACGTTCGACCAGACCGGAGCGCTGGCGCGGCCGAGCACGGTGGTGCGCCGGAAATCGGAGTAGAGCCTCTGCAGATCTTCCAGCCGTTCGGCGTGGGTCCAGATCATGAAGTCGGCGTCGGCGCGGACGCCGGCGACGTCGTAGATGCCGCGGACGATCACGTCGGTGTTCTCGAAGGACGCGAAGAACTTCTGCGCGTCCTCGATCGCCGCGGTGCGGTCCTCGCCGAGGACACCGGGCTGGACCTGGAACACCGAGAACATCGCGTAGCGGAGGGTGGAGTTGAGCTTGTCGAAGTCGAGACGTGCCATGCCGCTCATCCTGCCACTCGCGCGGCGAGCCGCGTCGCGGCCGTCGTGCCTGACGCGACACAGGCGGGGACTCCGACGCCGCGGAGCATCGCGCCGGCGACCTCGAGGCCGTCGACGGAAGCGATCGCGTCCTCGAGGGCGGCGACCACGTCGAGGTGCCCGGCCCGGTACTGCGGCAGGCCGCCGTGCCAGCGCTGGACGAACGTGGCGACGGGCTCGTCGGTGACGCCGGTGACGGTGGCGAGGTCGGCGCGAGCGCGGGCGATCAACTCGTCGTCGGGGGCGTCGACGATCGCGGCCTCGCCGTAACGGCCGAACGACGCGCGGGCCAGCGCGACGTCGCGCCCGGCCAGGTGGGGCCACTTGCGGCTCGACAGGGTGAACGCCTTGGCGGACAGATCCTCGCCGGTGGCGACGAGGATCCCGGAGTTCTGCGGCAACGCGGCACCGCCCGGCAGCGCCAGTGCCACCACCGCGGACGAGGCCAGCGGGATCCGGGACGCCTGCGCGGCCGCCGCCGGGACGGCGTCGGCGAGCAACTCGGCGGCACGGTCGGCAGGAACCGCGAGGACGACCCCGTCGACGGGCCCGATCGGGTCGAGGTCCCAGCGGCCGCCGGCGCGGCGCAGACCGTTCGCGGCGGCGTGCCGGATCTCGGCGTCGGCGGCCTTCTCGAGCGCGGCGAGCAGCGTGCCGTAGCCGTCGCGCAGGGTGCCGAACACGGGCGCGTCCGAGGGCTCCGGCAGCGCACGGGTGACCGCCGCGCTCAGGCTCGGGGCCCCGGCGTCGAGGGCCGCGGCCAGGGTCGGCAGGGTGGCCCGCACGCCCGCGGTGTCGGAGAGCCCGGAGTAGACGCCGCCGAGGAGGGGGTCGACGGAGCGTCGCACCACCTGCTCGCCGAACCGGTCGGCGACCAGGTCGGCCACCGAGACGTCGCCGGCGCGGTCCCAGTACAGCGGGACGGTGGGCTCGGCCGCGATCCGGGCGAGGGTGTCGGCGTCGACGAGACCGGTCAGCGACCCGGCGTCGGCGGGGATCCCCATCAGGGTGCTGCTGGGCAGCGGATGCAGCGCGGCGCCGGCGTAGAGCAGCGGCCGGGCCCCGGAGGGGTGGACGAGCTGGTCGCTCAGGCCCAGTTCCTCGAGCAGCGCGGGGACCTCGGGGCGGCGGCCGATGAACGCCTCCGCCCCCACGTCGACCGGATCCCCGGCGAGCGGGACGGTGCGCAGCTTCCCACCGAGCCGATCGGAGCCCTCGAGAAGGACGATCCGCGCGTGCGTGCCGAGCAGGCGACGCAGCCGGTACGCCGCGACGAGCCCGGTGATGCCGCCGCCGACGACTGCGACGCTCGGTGCTCCCGCACCGCTCACAGCGAGTGCACCAGTTCGACGACGGCGGTGAGGACGTCCGGATCGGTGTCGGGCAGGACGCCGTGCCCGAGGTTGAAGATGTGCCCGGTCGCCCCCGCCGCGCGGGCGCGGTCACCCTCGGCGACGATGCGCCGCACCTCGGCCTCGACCACCTGGGGTCCGGCGAACAGGATTGCGGGATCGAGGTTGCCCTGCAACGCCTTTCCGGCCCCCACCCGGGTGACGGCGACGTCCAGCGGCACCCGCCAGTCCACGCCGACCACGTCGGCGCCGGCCTCGCCCATCGCGCCGAGCAGTTCGCCGGTGCCGACACCGAAGTGGATGCGCGGCACGCCGGCGGACTCGACCTCGGCGAACACGCGTTCCGAATGGGGCAGCACGAACTCACGGTAGTCGGCCAGGGACAGCGCGCCGGCCCACGAGTCGAACAGCTGGACGGCGTCGACGCCGGCGTGCAGCTGAGCGTGCAGGAACGCGATCGTGATGTCGGCGAGCCGCCCCAGCAGGGCGTGCCAGGTGCGCGGATCGGCGTGCATGAGGGCCTTGGTGCGCTCGTGGTTGCGGCTGGGTCCGCCCTCCACGAGGTAGGAGGCGAGGGTGAACGGCGCCCCGGCGAAGCCGATGAGCGGGACGTCGCCGAGTTCGCGGGTGAGCAGTCCCACCGCCCGTGCGACGGCACCGACCTCGTCGTGTTCGAGGGTGGGCAGCTGCGCGACGTCCGCCGCGGTGCGCACGGGGTTCGCGATCACCGGTCCGGTCCCGGCCACGATGTCGAGGTCGATCCCCGCAGCCTTGAGCGGAACGACGATGTCCGAGAACAGGATTGCGGCGTCCACCCGGTGCCGGCGCACCGGCTGCAGGGTGATCTCGCAGACCAGTTCGGGATCGAAGCAGGACTCGAGCATGCCGATGTTCGCCCGGATCTCGCGGTACTCCGGCAGCGACCGGCCGGCCTGCCGCATGAACCACACGGGCCGGTGCGCCGGCTCGCGTCCCCGCGCGGCGGCGAGCAGGGGCGCCTGCGGGAGCTGGCGCCGCGTCGGGTAATCCACACGCGGGGTGGAGCCGACGTTCGTGTTCTCCAGGCCGGTCATTGATCCTCGTTCGTCCAAGGGCACGGGTCGCTGCCCATGCTGCCACGCCCGGCCACCCCTCCGGAATCGGCGCGCCTCCCGCGTGGCCCCGGTCACCGGGTCTAACGTCCGCTGTCGTGACCACGTCGCCCGCCGAGCCGGCCCAGTTCCGCGCTGCCATCGACTCGATGAACGCGGCCACCGTGCGGCCGGAGATCGAGGTGGGTCCGATCCGGCCGCCGCAGCGGCTGGCTCCGTACAGCTATGCGCTGGGCGCGGAGGTGCTCCATCCGGACACCGACCTGGTGCCCGAGCAATCCGAGGGCGACGCGTTCGGCAGGCTGATCCTGCTGCACGACCCGGAGGGCGACGAGGCCTGGAACGGCACGATGCGGCTCGTCGCCTACATCCAGGCCGACGTGGACGCCACCCTGGCCGCCGATCCGCTGCTGCCGGAGGTGGCCTGGAGCTGGCTGGTCGATGCGCTCGACGCGCACGGCGAGCCGCTGACGGCGCTCGGCGGCACCGTGACGTCGACGAGTTCGGTGCGCTTCGGCGACATCGCCGGCCCGGCGCGGGCGCATCAGCTGGAGCTACGGGCGTCCTGGACCGCGCAGTCCGGCGAGCTCGGACCGCACGTGGAGGCGTTCTGCGAGGTGCTCGCGTATGCGGCGGGCCTGCCCCCGGCGGGCGTGACGCGCCTGCAGCACTGAGCCGTCGTCCGCGTCGCCGGGGCGCCGACGGCACGGAGGGCGGTGTACCGGCGCACCCCGCGGTCCTATGATCGAGGCATGCGGCGGCTCAGCGGGCTCGACGCCGCGCTCCTCTACACCGACACGCCCGGGCTGCCCGTGCAGATCGGCGGCTTGGCCCTGCTCGACGTCTCGACCGTGCCGGGCGGCTACTCCTTCGAACGGCTCGGCTCCGACCTGGCGGCGCGCGTTGCGGCGGTGCCGCTGCTGCGCCGGCGAGTGGTCGACTCCCGGCTCAATCCCGGCCATCCCGTGTGGGTGGACGACCCCGATTTCGACGTCGGCCGGCACCTGCGCCGGTTCACCGTGCCGCGACCGGGCACCGCGGCCGAACTGGCCGTGCTCTGCGGGCAGCGTTTCGCCGAGCGGTTCGACCGGTCCGGGCCGCTGTGGGAGACCACGGTGTTCGAGGGACTGGCCGACGGCTCGGTCGCGGTGCTGACGCGCATCCACCACGCCGTCGTGGACGGTCTCGCCGGGGCGACCCTGCTGGCGCAGCTGTGCGACCGCGAACCCGGCGCCCCGCCACCGAGGCCCGAGTCGCCCGGTGTCGGTGGGGCGAACCGCCTGACCGTCGCCGCGGGCGGGGTTGCCGACCTCGCCACCCGGCCGCTGGACCTCGCCCGCGCGGTGCGGTCGAGCGCGGCCATGGTGCCCCGGTGGGTAGTCCGGGCCCGGCGGGGCGAGGCGATGGCGGTGCCGCTCACGGCGCCGCGGACGTCGTTCAACCGTCGCGTCACCGGCCGTCGCAACGTCGCGTTCGTGACGCTGGATTTCGCGGCCGTGAAGACGGTCAAGCGCGCGTTCGGCGTCACGGTCAACGATGTCGTGCTGACACTGTGCGCCTCGGTGCTGCGCCGATATCTCGCCGCCCGCGGCGAACTGCCGGCCTCTCCCCTGGTGGCCGCCGTCCCGGTCTCGGTGCACGGGCGTGCCCGGGGGGATGCCGGCAACCAGATTTCGGTGCTGATGGGGCGGCTGCACACCGAGATCGCCGATCCCGTCGTGCGGCTGCACGCCGTCGCGGCGGACGAGACGGCGGCCAAGGCCCACCACGCCACCTTCGACCCCGACCTGCTCGGCAGTTGGGGTCAGGTGGCTCCGGGCGCGGTGTTCGGGACGGCCCTGCGGCTGTACTCGGCGCTGCGGCTGCCCAACGTGCTCCCGGTGCTGAACAATCTCGTGATCTCCGACATCCCCGGGCCGACGGACACGCTGTACTACCTCGGCGCGCGGATCACGGCGCTGTACCCGTTCGGGCCGATCTACCACGGCGCGGGCCTGAACATCACCGTCCTGTCGCTCGACGGCGGCCTGCACTTCGGCCTGCAGTCGTGCCCCGACCTGCTGCCGGACCTGTGGCGGCTGGCCGACGGCTTCCCGGCCGCCCTCGCGGAGCTGGCCGACCGGGTGCCGTGCGCCCCGCCGGCCCCGCTCGCCGCGCCGAGCTGACCGGAACCCGTCGCGGCACCCGGGGACCGGTTCCCGGATCGTCGGCCTGCGGGTCGACGAAGGCCCGTTCGGGCAGGTGGAGCAGCCTTCCCCACGCCGACACTAGAACCTGTTCTACCATGAGGCCATGCATCGACTCAGCGGCCTCGACGCCGGATTCCTGTACCTCGAGACGCCGACCCAGTTGCTGCACGTGTGCGGACTGATCATCCTCGACACGACGACCGTTCCGGACGGGTACCGCTTCGAGGCACTGCGCGCGGAACTCGCGGCCCGCCTCACGGCCGTACCGTTGTTCCGTCAGAAGATCGCCGACAGCCCGTTCAATCTCGATCATCCGGTATGGGTGGACGATCCGGACTTCGACCTCGACCGTCATCTGCACCGGGTCGCCGTCCCGGCGCCCGGGCGCCGGGAGGAGCTCGCGGACCTCTGCGGGCACATCGCCGCACAGCCGCTCGACCGCTCCCGGCCGCTGTGGGAGATGGTGGTGATCGAGGGCCTCGAGGACGGATCGGTCGCCGTGATGACGAAGATCCACCACGCCGGCGCCGACGGCGTCACCGGCGCGGACCTCGTGGCGCAGCTGTGCAGCCTCGAACCGGACGCGCCACGGCCCGAGCCCGTCACCGACGGGGCCGGCGGCGGCTCGGCGCTCGGGATCGCCCTCGGCGGCCTGTTCAACGTCGCCACCCGCCCGCTGGGGCTGGTGCGGGCGCTACCCAAGACCGTGGAGCTGGTGCCCCGGTGGGTCACCCGGGCCCGTCGCGGCGAGGCCATGCCGGCACCGTTCACCGCTCCGCGCACCTCCTTCAACGGCACGATCACCGGCCACCGCAGCGTCGGATTCGCGCAGTTCGACCTGGGCCGGGTCAAGGCCGTGAAGGACGCGCACGGGGTGAAGGTCAACGACGTCGTCATGGCCGTGTGCGCCGGCGCGCTGCGCCGGTACCTCGCCGACCGCGACGAGCTCCCCGACTCCCCGCTGGTCGGCATGGTCCCGGTGTCGGTGCGGGGCAGGTCGGACCGGCCCGGACGCAACCAGGTCTCGCCGATGTTCGCGAGTCTGCACACCCACATCGCGGATCCGATCGAGCGGCTGCACGCGATCGCAGATGCCAATGCCTGCGCCAAGGAACATAATTCGGCCCTGGGCGCGAGCCTGCTGCAGGACTGGACCCAGTTCATGGCGCCGGCGGTGTTCGGCGCGGCGATGCGCACGTACGCGTCGCTGCGGCTCGCGGAACGTCACCCCGTGGTCCACAATCTGGTGGTGTCGAACGTGCCCGGTCCTGCGATGCCCCTGTACTTCCTCGGGGCCCGGATCCGGGCCATGTACCCGCTGGGACCGATCTTCCACGGGGTCGGACTCAACATCACCGTGATGTCGCTGGACGGCGCACTCGATGTCGGCGTGCTCGCGTGCCCCGAACTGGTTCCCGACGTCTGGACGCTCGTCGATGCCTTCCCGTCGGCGCTCGACGAACTGGAAGCCGCACCGTAGAAACTGCACCGAAGAAATTGCACGGCAGCCCGCCCGGTCGTGTGCCCCGTGTCACACCGGGAATCGGCGCGGCGATCGCGCGGTTGACCGGGTCGACGCCCAGACGACCGCCACCCGGATAGAGTCACGAACCATGTCGGTAGCCAACGAGCACGAGCCCGCAGGGGCAACGGTCCCGTTGCTGACCCCGCGTGACGGCGTACCCGAGGTCGTCACCACCGCAGCCGGGGTGGCCGCGGCGGCGGAAGCGCTCGCCGCGGGCCGCGGGCCGCTCGCCGTCGACGCGGAGCGTGCTTCGGGTTTCCGGTACTCCGCGCGCGCCTATCTGGTGCAGCTGCGTCGCGCCGGCGCCGGCACGGTGCTGCTCGACCCGATCCCGACGGCCGACGCGCTCGCGCCGCTCGCGTCGGCGATCAACGATCTCGAATGGGTGCTGCACTCCGCCGACCAGGACCTGCCCGGCCTCGACGAGCTGGGCCTGCGGCCCGCGGTGCTCTACGACACCGAACTGGCCGGGCGTCTCGCCGGCTTCGATCGAGTGGGACTGGCCGCCATCGTCGAGCGCACCCTCGGTTTCGAGCTGCGCAAGGGTCACGGGGCGGCCGACTGGTCCACCCGCCCGCTCCCCGACGCCTGGCTGAACTACGCGGCTCTCGACGTCGAAATCCTCGTCGAGCTGCGGGACGCGATGGCGGCCGAGCTCGAGCAGCAGGGCAAGGCGGAGTGGGCCGCCCAGGAGTTCGAGCACATCCGTCGCGCCGGGCCTCCCGCTCCCAAGCCCGACCGCTGGCGCCGCACCTCCCGCATCCACACCCTCAAGGATCCGCGGCGGCTCGCGATCGTGCGCGAGTTGTGGACGGCGCGAGACGAACTCGCGGCACGCCGGGATATCGCACCGGGACGGGTGCTGCCGGACTCCGCGATCGTCGCCGCAGCCGAGGCCGCACCCCGCACCGTCGACGAGCTGCGCGCCCTGCCGGTGTTCGGGGGGCCGCGGCAGCGCCGGTCGTCGCGGGTGTGGCTGGGCGCGATCGAGCGCGCCCGGGCGCTGCCGAAATCGGAGTTGCCACCCGTCACACAGCCGTTCACCGGCCCGCCGCCGGCCAACCGCTGGGCCCGGCACGATCCCGACGCAGCGGCGCGGCTCACCGCGGCCCGTGCCGCGCTCGCCGAGCTCAGCGAGCAGGTGCAGGTGCCGGTGGAGAATCTGGTCGGCCCCGAGCTGGTGCGCCGGCTGTGCTGGGAGTGGCGGGTGTCGGCGGATACCGACGTCGTCGCGTACATCGAGGAACGGTTCGCCACCGACGGGGCACGGCCCTGGCAGCGGGAACTGACGGCGCCGCGCCTGGCGAAGGCACTCACCGCGGACTGAGCCGGTTCCCTCCGCCCCGGCTCGAGGACCCACGGACGCGTCCGTTTCACACCCGGACGAGTCCGTTTCACACCCGATCGATGCACTCGGCACTCCCTCGATGTCGAGCGCTTCCGCATACCTGCTGTGCAGAGCACCGCACCCGGGATCCGTGCTGCACATGCCCGTCGATACTGACGAGCGCGTCCGGCGACCCGGCGGCCACCGGCCTCGCCGCAGGACACGCAGACCGCAGGAGACGGAGGCTCCCCGGCGCACCCCTCCGGCGAGGCCCGTCGCGGATGGTAAGTTACTGGTCGGTAACACGCTGGCGTCCGGGCTGCCCGGCGCCGGGATGTTCCCGGAACCCTGGCCTCGCCGATGTCGGCGAGCATCGCTCCATCGGGAGGAATACGCGTGGCGTCCACCACCACCACTCAACGCAATGTCGTCTTCGTCGACGGCGTACGCACCCCGTTCGGGAAAGCGGGCCCGAAGGGCATCTACGCGGAGACCCGCGCCGACGACCTCGTCGTCAAGACCATCCGAGAACTGCTGCGCCGCAACCCGCAGCTCGACCCCGCACGCATCGACGAGGTCGCCGTCGCCGCGACCACCCAGACCGGCGACCAGGGCCTGACCATCGGCCGCACCTCGGCGATCCTCGCCGGCCTCCCCGAGACCGTGCCGGGCTTCGCGATCGACCGCATGTGCGCCGGCGCGATGACCGCGGTCACCACCACCGCCTCCGGAATCGGCTTCGGTCAGTACGACGTCGTGATCGCCGGCGGCGTCGAGCACATGGGCCGCCACCCGATGGGTCAGGGCGCCGATCCGAACCCCCGGTTCCTCGCCGACAAGCTCGTCGACCCCAGCGCCCTGGTGATGGGCAACACCGCCGAGAACCTGCACGACCGGTTCCCCGGCATCACCAAGGCCCGCACCGACGCCTACGCCGTCGCCAGCCAGAACAAGTTCGACGCCGCGAAGAAGGCCGGCTACATCGCCGATACGCTCGTGCCCGTCGCCACCCGGTCGGCGACCGGCTGGGGCCTGGCCACCGAGGACGAGCCGCCGCGCCCGGGCACCACGCTCGAGGACCTCGCGAAGCTCAAGACGCCGTTCCGGCCCGCCGGCCGCATCACCGCCGGCAACGCCGCCGGCCTCAACGACGGCGCGACGGCCTGCCTCCTCGCCGGCGAGGACACCGCCCGCGAACTCGGTCTGCAGATCGGCATGCGCATGGTCGGCTTCGCCTTCCAGGGCGTCGACCCGGCCGTGATGGGCATCGGCCCGGTGCCGGCGACCGAGAAGGTTCTCGCCCGCACCGGCCTGACCATCGACGACATCGGCCTGTTCGAGATCAACGAGGCCTTCGCCGTGCAGGTGCTCGCCTTCCTCGAACACTTCGGCATCGACGACGACGACCCGCGGGTCAACCAGTGGGGCGGCGCCATCGCCTGCGGTCACCCGCTCGCGTCGTCCGGCGTGCGCCTGATGACCCAGCTCTCCCGGCAGTTCGCCCAGCACCCCGAGGTGCGCTACGGCCTGACCACGATGTGCATCGGCCTCGGCATGGGCGGCACCGTGATCTGGGAGAACCCCAACTTCGAGGGAGACAAGTAGTCATGAGCGAGCTTTCGTCCCTGTTCGCCGACGAGGTCGTCACGAACGCCTACACCAGGCTCGTCGAGGTGCCCGGCATCGACGGTCCCGTCGCGCTGATCACCCTCGACAACGGGTTCGACCACACCAAGCCGAACTCGTTCGGCCCCGCCGGCCTCGAGGCCTTCGACAAGGCCCTCGACGAGGCCTTCGCGGCGAACCCTGCTGCCGTCGCGGTCACCGGCAAGCCCTTCATCTTCGCCGCCGGCGCCGACCTGAAGGGCGTTCCCTCGATCACCAGCCGCGAGCAGGGGCTCGAGCTGGGCCGCCTCGGCCACCGCGTGTTCCGCCGCCTGCGCGACTCGCAGGTGCCGACGTTCGCCTTCGTGGGCGGCCTCGCCCTCGGCGGCGGCCTCGAGGTCGGGCTGCACTGCCACTACCGGACCTACGCCGACAACGTGCCGGCGCTCGGCCTGCCGGAGACGATGCTGGGTCTGGTCCCCGGCTGGGGTGGCACCCAGCTGCTGCCGAACCTGATCGGGCCCGACCACGCGGTGACGCTGATCCTCGAGAACCCGCTCAACAACGGCAAGGTCATCCGCGCGAAGCAGGCCGCCGAACTCGGCCTGGCCGACGCGGTATTCGGCTCGGCGGACTTCCTCGAGCAGTCCCTCGCCTGGGCTGCGAAGGTCCTCGCCGGGGACATCACCCCGGCCCGCCCCGAGATCGACAGCGGCGCCGGCTGGGACGCGGCGCTCGGCCGCGCGAAGGCGCTCGTCGCGGCCAAGACCCGCGGCTTCGCGCCCGGAGCGGCCCGGGCGGTCGAGCTGCTCGAGCTGGCCCGCGACACAGACATCGCCGATCCCGAGTCGCTGTCGAAGGGCTTCGCCGCCGAGGACGAGGCCCTGGCCGACCTGCTGATGTCCGACGAGCTGCGGGCCGGGCTCTACGCCTTCGACCTGGTCAACAAGCGCGCCAAGCGTCCCGCCGGTGCGCCGGACAAGTCCCTGGCCCGCAAGGTCACCGGCGTCGGCATCGTCGGCGCGGGCCTGATGGCCAGCCAGCTCGCGCTGCTGTTCGTGCGCCAACTGCAGGTGCCGGTGATCCTCACCGACGTCGACTCCGAGCGCATCGACAAGGGTGTGGGCTACGTGCACACCGAGATCGACAAGCTGCAGGGCAAGGGCCGGCTGTCGCCCGACGCGGCGAACCGTCTCAAGGCGCTCGTGTCGGGCTCCCTCGACAAGGCCGCGTTCGCGAACACCGACTTCGTCATCGAGGCCGTGTTCGAGAACATGGACGTCAAGAAGCAGGTGTTCGCCGAGATCGAGCAGTACGTCTCGCCGGAAACCGTCCTGGCCACCAACACGTCGTCGCTGTCGATCACCACGATGGCCGCGGACCTGAAGCACCCCGAGCGCGTCGTCGGCTTCCACTTCTTCAACCCCGTCGCCGTGCTCCCGCTGCTCGAGGTCATCAGGGGCGCACAGACGGACGACGCGACCCTCGCGACGGCCTTCGCCACCGCCAAGGCACTGAAGAAGTCGGCCGTGCTGTGCGCGGACCTGCCGGGCTTCGTGTTCAACCGGCTCGTCACCCGTACCCTAGGCGAGGTCATGACCGCCGTGGACGAAGGCACCCCGTTCGAGGTCGCGGACAACGCCGTCGGCGAGCTGGGCATGCCGATGAGCCCCTTCACGCTGCTCGCACTCGTCGGCCCCGCCGTCGCGCTGCACACCGGCGAGACCCTGCAGGCCGCCTACCCCGACCGCTTCGTGTCCTCCCCCGGCCTCGAGGCGCTCGTCGAGGCCCGCAAGCCGGGCGTGTGGACGTACGCGGACGGCAAGCAGGTCGTCGACCCGGAGGTCGCGGCGCTGTGGCCGCAGGGCGACAAGCCCTCCACCGCCGGGGAGGTGCTCGAGCGGACCCGTCGCGCCTTCGCCGAGGAGATCCGGATCATGCTCGAGGAGGGCGTCGTCGCCGCCCCCGAGGACATCGACCTGTGCCTGATCCTCGGCGGCGGCTTCGGATTCTGGAACGGCGGCATCACGCCGTACCTGGATCGCACCGACACGTCGGAGGCCGTCAACGGCACACGTTTCCTCGCCCCCGGCGTGGCCGGCATCTGACGAACCGGTAGCTCCTCTACTGCGCCCCGGGACCCACGCACCCGTCGTGGGTGCCGGGGCGCGTCCGTGCGTATCGCCCCGGCCACGGTGCCCACCGAAGCGGCCCCCTCGACGCGGTGTCAGGCGTACCGTCCAGCCTGTGACCGACAGTTCCCACCTCCCCCACTCGAGGCTCGAACAGCAGCACACGGTGGCCCGCGCGGTGCTGTTCGCCGCCGTGGCCGCGCTCGGCGGATTCCTGTTCGGATACGACACCGCCGTCATCAACGGGGCCGTCGGCGCCATCCGCGAGCGCTACGAGGTCGGCGCCGGGGCCATCGGCCTGTCCGTGTCGCTGACGCTGGTCGGCGCGGCGCTCGGCGCCTGGATCGCCGGCAGCATCGCCGACCGGCTCGGCCGGATCCGGGTCATGCAGATCGCCGCGATCCTGTTCCTGGTCGGCGCACTCGGGTCGGCGTTCCCCTTCAGCATCTACGACCTGACGTTCTGGCGCACCGTCGGGGGCGTCGGCGTCGGCTTCGCCTCGGTCATCGCCCCGGCCTACATCGCCGAGATCTCGCCCGCCGCCATACGTGGCCGACTCGGCTCGATGTACCAGCTCGCGATCGTCCTCGGCATCGCCATCTCCCAGCTCGTCAACTACGCACTGGCCGCGGCCGCCGGCGGTGCCAGCGAAGAGCTGCTCGGCATCGAGGCCTGGCAGTGGATGCTCGCACTCGGCGCGGTTCCCGCCACGCTGTACCTGATCATGACCTTCCCGATCCCCGAATCGCCGCGGTACCTGGTTCGGATCGGCCGGGAGGACGCCGCGCGCCGCATCATCGCCACGGTCGAGGGCGGCGACGAGGTCGCTGTCGCCGAGCGGATCGCCACGATCCGCGAAACCCTGCACCTCGAGTCCGCCCGGCCGGGTGTGCGGGACGTGTTCTCCCGGCGGCTGGGCGTGGCCTCGCTGATCTACGTGGGCATCGCACTGGCCGCGCTGCAGCAGTTCGTGGGCATCAACGTGATCTTCTACTACTCGTCGACGCTGTGGCAGGCGGTGGGCTTCGGGGAGGACCGGTCCCTGCTCATCAGCGTCGTCAGCGCACTGGTCAACATCGTCGGTACCTTCGTGGCCATCGCGGTGATCGACAAGATCGGCCGCAAGCCGCTGCTGCTGGTGGGCTCGGTGGGCATGGCGGTGTCGCTGGGCACCGCCGCGGTGTGCTTCCACTCGGCGACGTTCGTCGTCAACGAGGACGGGGAGAAGGTCGCGACGCTGTCCGACACCTACGGGATGATCGCCCTGCTCGCGGCCAACGCCTTCGTGTTCTTCTTCGCCCTGTCGTGGGGTCCGGTGGTGTGGGTCCTCATCAGCGAGATGTTCCCGAACCGGGTGCGTGCCGTCGCCGTCGGCATCGCGACCGCCTCCAACTGGATCGCGAACTTCCTCGTGTCCGCGACGTTCCCGGCGCTGGCGGACTGGAACCTGTCGTTCACCTATGCCGGCTACGCGGTGATGGCCGCGCTGTCTCTGCTGGTGGTGATCAAGTTCGTGCCCGAGACCCGCGGTCGGACCCTCGAGGAGGCGGGCTGAGCGACGGACGGGCCGGCCGCACGTGCGGCCGGCCCGTCCGTCGCAGCGTCAGCGGCCGGGGTCCCGGCGGACGACGACGTCGGCTGCGGACTCCGCACCGACGGTTCCGTCCACGGCCTGCTCCGCCTTCTGCGCGGCACCGAGCCCGACGACCCAGCCGGTCACCTGACGCGCGACGTCCTGCGCGGTCAACCCCAGCTCACGATGGATCTGCTCCCGTGACGCATGATCCAGGAACCGTTGCGGCACACCGAGTTCACGGGTGGGAACGTCGACCCCGGACGCCCGCAGGGCCGACGAGACCGCCGAACCCACGCCGCCGTGCATGCCGCCGTCCTCCACCGTGACGACGAGCCGGAAGTCCCGCGCCAGCCGGGCGAGGGACGCGGGGACGGGCAGCACCCAGCGCGGGTCGACGACGGCGGCGGTGAGGCCGTGCTGTTCGAGCCGCTCCGCGGCGTCGAGCGCCAGACCCGCGAACGCGCCGACCGCGACGATCAGCACGTCGCCGCGACGCTCGGACGGCATCCGCAGCACGTCGACGGTCCCGTCGATGCGCTCGACCGCTGGGATGTCGGGGCCGACCGCACCTTTCGGGAACCGCAGCACGGTCGGGCCGTCGGCGACGGCGAGCGCCTCGCCGAACTCCTCGCGCAGGGTGGCGCCGTCGCGCGGCGACGCCACCCGGATCCCCGGGACCACGCCGAGCAGGGAGAAGTCCCACATACCGTTGTGGCTGGCGCCGTCGGCGCCGGTGATGCCGGCCCGGTCGAGCACCACGGTCACGGGCAGTTTCAGCAGCGCCACGTCCATCAGCAACTGGTCGAAGGCGCGGTTGAGGAACGTCGAGTACACCGCGACCACCGGGTGCATCCCGCCGAGCGCGAGGCCGGCGGCGGAGGTGACGGCGTGCTGCTCGGCGATGCCGACGTCGAACATCCGGTCGGGGTAGCGTTCGCCGAACGCCGACAGCCCGGTGGGTCCCGGCATCGCCGCGGTGATCGCCACGACGTCCTTGCGGCGGCCGCCCTGCACGAGCAGTTCGTCGGAGAACACCGACGTCCAGTCCGGGGCCGACGCCGCGGCGGTGGCGCGGCCGGTGACGGGGTCGATGACACCGGTGGCGTGCATCTGATCGGCGACGTGGTTCTCGGCCGGGGCGTACCCGGCGCCCTTGCGGGTGACGGCGTGCACGATCACCGGCCCGCCGAACGACTTGGCGCGGCGGAGGGCGGCCTCGAGGGCGGCCTCGTCGTGGCCGTCGACCGGTCCGAGGTACTTCAGGCCGAGATCGGTGAACAGCACCTGCGGGCTGACCGCGTCCTTGATGCCGACCTTCATCCCGTGCAGCACGGAGTACGCGGCCGCACCGATCCACGGCAGCCGCTTCACGAAGCGGCGGCCGTTGTCGAGGACACGCTCGTAGCCGGGCTGCAGCCGCAGCGCCGCGAGGTGCTCGGCCAGTCCGCCGATCGTGGGGGCATAGGAGCGGCCGTTGTCGTTGACGACGATCACGAGCCGCCGGTCCTTGCCGGCCGCGATGTTGTTCAGCGCCTCCCAGCACATCCCGCCGGTGAGCGCGCCGTCGCCGACCACGGCGACCACGGTCCGGTCCTGCTGGTCCGACAGCTCGTAGGCCTTGGCGAGGCCGTCGGCGTAGGACAGGGCGGCCGAGGCGTGCGAGGACTCGACCCAGTCGTGCTCGCTTTCGGCGCGGCAGGGGTAGCCCGACAGGCCGCCCTGCTTGCGCAGCGTGCCGAAGCCGTCCTTACGGCCGGTCAGGATCTTGTGGACGTACGCCTGATGCCCGGTATCGAAGATGATCGGGTCGTGTGGGGAGTCGAAGACCCGGTGCATGGCGATGGTCAGTTCGACGACGCCGAGGTTGGGGCCGAGGTGTCCCCCGGTCGCCGCCACCTTCTCGACCAGGAACTGCCGGATCTCCCCGGCGAGTTCCCTGATCTCCGGCTGGCTGAGCCGACGCAGGTCCTCGGGCGACTCGATGCGGGACAGGACACCCAACTGGAATTGCTCCCTCCGGCTCGGACCCGCGCGTCTCCGCGCGAGCGGTTCCACCCAGTCTACGGAGCGTCGGAGGTGGTCGACTCGCTTCGTCGTGCCGCCGCCCCGTCTCACACCGTGTCCCTCACCTCATTATGCCGATGATGTGATGTTGCACACGGCGTCGCACGCAGTGTGCTCCGGGCCCTGCCGGCGGGGTGGGCACTGCGCGGGCGACCCCAGGCCGGTCGAATCCGACAAAACCGATTGCCGTGCCCGGCACCGTGGGCAAGGCTGGAGCCATGCCTCCCGCACTGGCCATCGAGACCTCGGGCTTGATCAAACGTTTCGGCGCGGAGACCGCCGTGGCCGGAATCGATCTCGCCGTCCCCGCAGGCGGCGTCTACGGCGTCCTCGGCCCGAACGGCGCCGGAAAGACGACCACCATCCGGATGCTGGCGACACTGCTCGCCCCGGACGGCGGGACCGCAACGGTACTGGGGCACGACGTGCGCCTGCAGCCCGAGCTGGTGCGGCGCCGGGTCTCGCTCACCGGCCAGTTCGCGTCGCTCGACGAGGATCTGACCGGCGCGGAAAACCTGGTGCTGCTCGCCCGGCTGCTGGGCTTCTCCCGGGCGGGTGCCCGGTCCCGGGCCGGACAGCTGCTGGCCGCGTTCGATCTGGAGTCGGCCGCGGGCCGTCAGGTGAAGCTGTACTCCGGCGGCATGCGGCGGCGCCTCGACATCGCCGCTAGCATCATCGTCGCTCCCGAACTGATCTTCCTGGACGAGCCGACGACGGGGCTCGACCCGCGTAGCCGCAACCAGGTGTGGGAGATCGTGCGGGCGCTCGTGGCCGCGGGGACGACCGTGCTGCTGACGACGCAGTACCTCGACGAGGCGGACCAGCTCGCCGACCGGGTCGCGGTCATCGACCGTGGCCGGGTGATCGCCGAGGGCACCCCGGGTGAGCTCAAGGCGTCCGTCGGGTCCGGTTCGCTGCACGTGCGGGTGGTCGATCCCGCGCGCCGGGACGAGGCGGCGGCGGTGCTGGGCGCCGCGCTGGGGGTGGCGATGACGGCCGCGTCCGATCCGGCCGCGCTGACCGCGCGGGTGGACGATCCACGGGCCGCGGCGGGGGCACTGACGGCCCTCGCCGCCGCGGACATCCCGGTCACGACGTTCGCCCTCGGGCAACCGAGCCTGGACGAGGTCTTTCTCGCGCTCACCGGCCACCCCACGGAAGTTTCCGACGAAGACGAGGAGATCGCGTCGTGACCTCGACCGCCGACCGACGGGCGGGCACCCCCGCCGCCGTCGTGGACGTCCTGCACGTCACCGGGCCGCGTCCGACACCGGCGTCCGCGTTCGCCGCGTCGCTGTCGTTCGGGTGGCGGGCACTGCTGCGGATCAAGCACGTTCCCGAGCAGTTGTTCGACGTGACCGTCTTCCCGCTGATGTTCACGCTGCTGTTCACGTACCTGTTCGGCGGTGCGCTGGCCGGTTCGACCACCGCGTACGTGCAGTTCCTGATCCCCGGCATCCTGGTGCAGACGGTGTGCACCATCACGATGTACACGGGCATGACGCTCAACCGCGACATCGAGAAGGGGGTGTTCGACCGATTCCGCTCGATGCCGGTGTGGCGGCCCGCTCCCCTCGTGGGCGCATTGTTCGGCGATCTCGCCCGCTACACGCTGGCGTCGGTGATCGTGCTGGCCCTCGGGATGATGCTCGGGTTCCGGCCCATGGGCGGTCCGATCGGCACGATCGGGTCGGTCGCGCTCGTGCTGCTGTTCGCGTTCAGTCTCTCGTGGATCTGGACGATGCTGGCGATGCTGCTGCGCACCGAGCAGGCGGTGATGGGTGTGTCCATGACCATCCTGTTCCCGCTCACCTTCGCGTCGAACGTGTTCGTCGACCCCGCGACGATGCCGAGCTGGTTGCAGGGCTTCGTGACGGCCAATCCCATCAGCCGGCTCGTCACCGCCATCCGGGATCTGATGGCCGGCACGCCGGACGCCGCGCACCTCGCGATCGTGTTCGCGTGGTGCGCGGCGCTGATCGTACTGTTCGGGCCGGCGACGATGTGGTTGTACAACCGCCGGTCCTGATCACTGCTCCGCCGGCGCGGGCACCTTCCCCTCGGTGACGATGTCGATGGTCTTCCGCAGCGGGCGGTTCGGGATGAACACGACCGCCGCGACGGTGACCAGCGCGATGACCGCGGCGACGAGGAACAGCAGGCCGGTGGCGTCGCCGTAGGCGTGGCGGATGATCTCCGCGACCGGTTCGGGCAGGGCCGCGAGGTCGAGGTTGCCTCCGCCGCCGGCCGAGGCGGTGTCGATGCCGAGGGCGGCGAAGCCGTCCGCGGACAGCGTGGTCACGCGGGTGGCGAGGATCGATCCGAGCACGGACACTCCGATCGCGCCGCCGAAGGTGCGGAAGAACGCGACCGAGCTGCTCGCGGCTCCGATGTTGCGGACGCTGACGGTGTTCTGCACGGCGAGCACGAGGTTCTGCATGAGCATGCCGGTGCCGAGGCCGACGATCGCGATGTAGACCCCGATCAGCCCCATCGGGGTGGCGTGGTCGAGGAACCCGAGCAGGCCGAAACCGACCACCTGCAGCACGGCGCCGAGCACCAGGAACGGCTTCCACCGGCCGAAGCGGGTGATCAGCTGACCGGAGACGACCGAGGCGAACAGCATTCCGAGCACCATCGGGATGGTGAGCAGACCGGCGGCCGTCGGGCTGTAGCCGCGGGCCGTCTGGAAGTACTGGCCGAGGAACGCGGTGGCACCGAACATGCCCACACCGACGGCGATCGAGGCGACGATCGCGAGCGCGGTGGTGCGTTCGGTGACGATCTTCAGCGGGATGATCGGATCGGCGACCTTGGACTCGACCACGACGGTGGCGGCGAGCAGTCCGACGCCGGCACCGACGTACACGAGGGTCTCCCACGACAGCCACTCGTAATAGCCGGCCTTACCGGCGAACGACACCCAGATCAGCAGGACGCTGACCCCGGCGGTCAGCAGGGCGGCGCCCAGCCAGTCGATGCTCACGTCCTGCTTGCGCTCGGTCACGAGGTGCAGGGTGCGCTGCAACAGCAACAGGGCGACGACGGCGATCGGGATCGAGATGAAGAAGCACCAGCGCCAGCCGAGCGGGCTGTCGACGATGATGCCGCCGAGGATCGGTCCGCCCGACATCGACACGGCCATCACCGCACCCATGTAGCCGGAGTACCGGCCGCGTTCGCGGGGCGGGATGATGCTGCCGATGACCGCAACGACGAGCGCGGTGAGACCGCCCATGCCGATGCCCTGGATCACGCGGGCGGCGAGCAGGACGGGCACGTTGGTGGCGAAGCCGGCGATGATCGAGCCGGCCACGAAGACGAGGATCGCCGACTGCACCAGCAGCTTCTTGTTGAACAGGTCGGCGAGCTTGCCCCAGATCGGTGTCGAGGCGGCGTTGGCGAGCAGGGCGGTGGTGATGATCCACGCGAACTGGGTCTGGGTGCCGTTGAGGTCCGCGATGATCGTGGGGAGCGCAACCGCCACGATGGTGCTGCTGAGCAGCGCCGTGAAGAGGGCGGCGAGCAGGCCGGCGAGAGCCTCGAGGATCTCGCGGTGCGTCATGGCGGTCTCGGCGGCGCCGGGCGCGCTCGCCGAGGAGGGGGGACTGACAGCTGCGGCACTCACAGGCAGTTCCTTCCGGTGGGTTCGTGTACGGAAAGGGTGTGGTTCAGGCGCGCGAGCGCGTCGAGGGCGGATTCGGCTTGCGCCTGGTCCCAGCCGCCGAGCAGCTCGTGCAATCGGGAGGCGCGCCGGTCGCGGATCTCGCGCAGGGCCTTCTGCCCGGTCTCGGACACGCTGACGCGGTGGGCACGCCTGTCGTCCGGGTCACGGTGGCGGTCCACCATCCCCCGTTCGACGAGCTCCCCCAGCTGCCGGCTCAACGCGGACTGACTCATACACAGCTCTGCGGCGAGTTCGGTGGGGCGGCACTCGCCCATTCGCCACAGGACGAACAGGACGCCGGTCAGCGCGTTGGGCAACGGGTCACCCGTCGAGTTGGCCAGGGTCGTGCGCAGCGTGCGGCCGAACAGGAAGATCGAGTCGACGAGCGCGTGCGCGGTGTCGGGCTGGACAGCCACGGAACACCTCCGAATCGGAATTATTTGCTTGCGACAGGCAACTATACATTTAGTTGCGTGCTGCAAGCAACCGCGGAGGACGCGCGGAGCATCGTGAATCCGTGATCGGGCCGCTCAGCGGGTGAACAACGCCAGGCACTCCACGTGGTGCGTCGACGGGAACGCCGCGTAGACGCGCAGCTCGGCCAGCTCGAACCCGTGCTCCCGGTACAGGCCGACATCCCGGCCGAACGACGCCGGATCGCATCCGACGTGCACGACGCGCTCCGGCCCGGCCGCCGCGACGGCCGCCACCACCTCGCGCCCGGCGCCGGCCCGAGGCGGGTCGAGCACCACGACCTGCGGGGCGGGGAGATCCGGCAGCAGCCGTTCCACCCGGCCCGCGTGGAACCGCACCTGCCCGAGATCCGAGAGCGCCTCCGCGCCGTCCTGCACCGCCCGGCGCGACAGTTCCACCGACTCGACCCGGCCGCCGTCGCCGACCTGTTCGGCCAGGACGGCCGCGAACACCCCGACACCGCCGTAGAGGTCCCACGCCGCCGCCCCCGGCGACGCCGCGGCCCACTCCCCCACGGTGTCCGAATAGGTCTGCGCCGCGCCGCGGTGCGCCTGCCAGAAGCCGGTCGCGGCCAGGTGCCAGTCCCGGCCGCCGATCCGCTCCACCGCCCGCCCCGTGCCCTCGATCACCTTCTCGGCGCGGGGCGCACCGGCCGCCGCCCGTCGAGCGGACGCTCCCCGCCGGCCCGGGCTGCGACGTCCCGTGCGGGAGACCGGCGGCGGTGCGATCTCGACCACGTGCCGCGTCCCGTCCGCATCGAGGACCACCTGGACCTCGGAACCGGGCTGCCACACCCGTTCGGCCAGACCCTCGTAGGCGCGCGCCTCGATCTGCGGACACGCCAGGTCGGTCTCGAGTTCGTGGCTGCGGTAACGCCGATACCCCGCTCGCCCGGCGGCGTCGACGGCCAGCCGCACCCGGGTGCGCCAGCGGGTGCCGTTCGCCGCTCCGCCCGGCAACTCCTCCACCACCACTTCGCGCTCGATGCCGCCGAGACGGCGCAACTGCTCCGCGACCACCGCGGCCCCGAATGCCCGCTGGGCCGGCACCGTCGCGTGGGACAGGTCGCAGCACCCCGATCCACCGGGACCGGCGATGGGACACACCCGCTCCACTCGGTCCGGCGACGCTTCGAGGATGTGGACGGCGTCGGCGCGGCAGAACGAGCCGCCGCGGTCCTCCGTGACGAGCGCGACGACGCGCTCCCCGGGCAGACCGTGCCGGACGAACACGACCCGCCCCTCGTGCCGGGCGACGCAGAACCCGCCGTGCGCCGGGTTGCCCAGCATCACCTCGAGCCGACGGCCGGACCAGTCGATGCTCACCGCTCCTCCTCCTCGAATCCCCGCCGCACCGATCCCGGCGCGGTGTCCAAACGTTCGGCGCGGGCATGGGCCGACGAGCTCAGCTGCCACGGCACGCTGGTGACCATGACACCGGGCTGGAACAGCAGCCGGCTCTTCAGCCGCAGCGCGCTCTGGTTGTGCAGGATCTGCTCCCACCAATGACCCACCACGTACTCCGGGATGAACACGGTCACCACGTCGCGCGGCGAGTCCCGCCGCACCCGCCGGACGTATTCGAGGACGGGGCGGGTGATCTCCCGGTACGGCGACTCGACGACCTTGAGGGGGACGGTGATGTCGCTGCGTTCCCATTCGCGCACCAGCACCCGCGTGTCGGCCTCGTCGACGTTGACGGTGACCGCCTCGAGCGTGTCCGGCCGGGTGGCCCGCGCGTACGCCAGCGCCCGCAGGGTCGGCATGTGCAGCTTGGACACCAGCACGATCGAATGGGTGCGGCTGGGCAGCACACCGTCCCATTCGGTGTTCTCCAGTTCTTCGGCCACGCTGTCGTAATGGCGGTGGATGGCCTTCATCACGCCGAAGATCGCGACCATCGCCACGATCGCGATCCACGCGCCCGCCGCGAACTTCGTCACCAGCACGATCACCAGGACGGATGCGGTCATGATCAGGCCGATCGTGTTGACGACCCGCGACCGCTGCATGCGGGCCCGCTGGTCGGGATCGGCCTCGGAGGCCAGATGCCGCGTCCAGTGCCGGATCATGCCGGTCTGACTGAGGGTGAACGAGACGAACACACCGACGATGTAGAGCTGGATCAGCTTGGTGACCTCGGCGTCGAAGGCCCACACGAAGACGATCGCCACGCCCGACAGGAACAGGATGCCGTTGCTGAAAGCCAGCCGGTCGCCCCGGGTGTGCAGCTGCCGGGGCAGGTAGCGGTCCTGCGCCAGCACCGAGGCCAGCACCGGGAAGCCGTTGAACGCCGTGTTGGCGGCCAGCACCAGGATCAACGCGGTCACGATGGTGATCAGCACGAACCCGAGCGGGAAGTCCTCGAAGACGGCATGCGCCAGCTGCGCCACGAGCGTCTTCTGCTGGTAGCCCTCCGGGGCACCGCGCAACTGGGTCTCGGGATGCTCGGCGATGACCACCCCCAGCTTGTTCGCGAGCAGAATCATGCCGAGGAGCAGGACGATCGCGATCCCGCCGAGCAGGAGCAGGGTCGTGGCGGCGTTCCGGGACTTCGGCTTGCGGAACGCGGGCACCCCGTTGCTGATCGCCTCGACGCCGGTCAGCGCGGCACACCCGGACGAGAACGCACGGGCCAACAGGAACACGAACGCGATCCCGGCCAGATCCGACTGCTCGGCGACCAGCTCGAACCCGGCCGACTCGGCCTGGACGTCGTCCCCGAACACGAAGACGCGCATCAGACCCCAGCCCAGCATGACGACCATGCCGATCATGAAGGCGTAGGTCGGGACGGCGAACGCGGTGCCGGCTTCCCGCAGGCCACGCAGGTTGACCGCGGTCAGCACGACGATCGCGGAGATCGCGAACAGCACCTTGTGCTGCGCCACGAACGGCACCGCCGATCCGATGTTCGCCGCGGCCGAGGAGATCGACACAGCGACGGTGAGCACGTAGTCGACCATCAGGGCGCTGCCGACGGTCAATCCCGCCGTCGGACCGAGATTCACGGTGGCCACCTCGTAGTCGCCGCCGCCGGAGGGGTACGCGTGCACGTTCTGCCGGTAGCTGGCGACCACGACGGCGAGGACGAGCGCCACCGCGACGCCGATCCACGGCGTGAACACGTACGCCGACAGACCCGCGACGGACAGGACGAGGAAGATCTCCTCCGGGGCGTACGCGACCGACGACAACGCGTCGGATGCGAACACCGGCAGGGCGATTCGCTTCGGCAGCAACGTGTGACCGAGCGTGTCGCTGCGGAACGGCCTACCCAACAACAACCGCTTCGTGGCGGTCGAGAGCTTGGACACTCGCAAAGCCTAAGCCGTCCCGCCCGCCACCCGCCGGGCACCCGTGGCCGTGTCCGAAATGCGCCTCTGCGGGGAGCCCGTTCGGCCGGCACCGCACGCCGGTCCTGCGCGGGCGGTACGGTTCGGTTCTGCGCGTCACGACCGGGACGCGCGGCGACCCGGAAAGAAGCGGAACGGAGCGAACGGTGTACGTGGTGGTCATGGGCTGTGGCCGGGTGGGTTCCTCCCTGGCTGCGGCGCTCGTCCGGCTGGGCAACGAGGTGGCCGTCATCGACCGCGACCCGAGCGCGTTCCTCCGGCTCGGTCCGGACTTTCCCGGCCACACGATCGTGGGTATGGGCTTCGACCGGGACGTGCTGGTGCGGTCCGGCATCGAGCGGGCCGACGCGTTCGCCGCCGTCTCCTCCGGGGACAACTCGAACATCATCTCCGCCCGTGTGGCCCGGGAGACGTTCGGCGTCGAGCGCGTCGTCGCCCGCATCTACGATGCCAAGCGCGCCGCGGTGTACGAGCGACTCGGGATCCCGACCGTCGCGACGGTGCCGTGGACGACCGACAGGTTCCTGCACAACCTCACCCATGAGAGCCAGACCGCCAAGTGGCGGGATCCGACCGGCACCGTCGCCGTCGCGGAGGTGTCGGTGCACGAGGACTGGATCGGCCGCACCGTCACCGAGTTCGAGGCCGCGACCCACTCGAGGGTCGCGTTCATCATCCGATTCGGCACCGGGGTCCTACCCGACCGCAAGACCGTGCTGCAGGCGGACGACCAGGTCTACATCGCGGCTGTCTCGGGCACCGTCGCCGAGGCGATCGCCCTCGCCGAACAGCCCCCCGCGGCCGACGACTGACCGTGCCGAGCCCGCGGGCGCAGCCGCAACACACGACCCGGAATCACCGAGAGGAACGCCGATGAAGGTGGCCATCGCGGGAGCGGGAGCCGTCGGGCGCTCCATCGCGCGCGAACTGATCCGCAACCACCACGAAGTGATGCTGCTCGAACGCAAGCTCGAGCACGTCGAACCCGAATCCGTGCCCGACGCCAAGTGGGTGCACGCCGACGCGTGCGAGCTGAGCCTGCTCGAGGCCGCACAGCTCGAGCAGTACGACGTGGTGATCGCCGCCACCGGCGACGACAAGGCCAACCTGGTGCTGAGCCTGCTCGCCACCACCGAGTTCGGTGTCGCCCGCGTCGTCGCCCGCGTCAACGATCCGCGCAACGAGTGGCTGTTCGACGAGTCCTGGGGCGTCGACGTCGCCGTGTCCACGCCGCGCATGCTGGCGTCGCTGGTCGAGGAGGCCGTCTCGGTCGGCGACCTGGTACGGCTGATGACGCTGCGCAAGGGCGCGAACCTGGTCGAGATCACGCTGCCGGACACCACCGTGCTGGCCGGCAAGCCGGTGCGCAAGCTGCAACTGCCCCGGGACGCGGCCCTGGTGACGATCCTGCGCGGCGGCCGGGTCATCGTCCCGCAGCCCGACGATCCGCTCGAAGGCGGCGACGAACTGCTGTTCGTCGCCGCGGCCGAGGTGGAGCAGGAACTGCGGACGGCCGTCGGCCTCTAGCAGGTCAGCGCGCGTCCTGGTCGGGGCCGGCTTCGGCGGCCCGGCCCGGGCCGGTCTCGACGGGCTCGTCGACAGCCTCGGGCGCCGGCTCGACGAGCCGATCGGCGCGGCGGACTGCCCACAAGGTCACGAGCAACGCCACCGCGGTCAGCGGCCATCCCATGCCGATGCGGGCCACGGCGAGCCACCCGGTCCGGTCGGCGTCGTACAGCTCGTGTTGCACGAGGTAGCGGGCCGCGAACACCAGCGCCCACGCCGCGGTCGCGATGTCGTAGGCGCGCACGGCGACGCGGTGCCGCCGCCAGGACGATCCCTGCCCGTTGAGCATGCCCCAGATCACGCCGACCAGGGGCCGCCGCACCAGGACGGACAGGACGAAACCGGCGGCGTAGAGCAGGCTGGTGTAGATGCCGAAGAGGAAGTAGCCCTTGGCGTCGCCGGTGCGGTAGGCGATGAACGCGCACACGCCCACGCCGAGGAGCCCCGAGACCGCGGGCTGGACGGGGGTGCGCTGGACGAGCCGCCACACGAGGATGGCGGTGGCCACGGCGAGGGCCGCCCAGATCGCGGCGGTCAGGCCCCAGATGCTGTTGACCGGAACGAACACCAGCACGGGCACGGTCGAGTAGACCAACCCGCTGAGTCCACCGAGTTGTTCCAGGACCGTCTGCTGCTTGTCGCTCACTCCTACGAGGGTGCCACAGCCCCACGCAGGCGCGGGTCGGCGCCGGGCGCGGGTGCACCGGCGCTCGGGTCAGGCCCGCTCGCGCAGTTCGTAATACGGGTTGTAGATGACCTTCGAGCCGTCGCGCTCACCGACGCGCCCGCGCACCAACAGGGTCTTGCCCGGTTCGATACCCGGAATGCGGCGACGTCCGATCCATACGAGCTTGACGGCCTCGGTGCCGTCGAACAGTTCCGCCTCGACGGCGGCGCTGGCGGCCTTCGGGCACGCCTCGACACTGCGGAGACGACCGAACATGGTCACCTCTTCGCCGCGCGCACAGTCGCAGGCGCGGCGGGCACCCGTCGCCTGGGCGGTTTCGGCGATCTCCTCGGCGTCGAGTTGCTCGAGATCTTCCGTGAGCCGACGGGTGAGTCGGCGGAAGTAACCGGCTGCGGCGGGTGCCATAGCGTGCTCCTGAAACGGGCGCGGCACGGATCGCGGGCCGCGCATGGGGCTTTCCTGAGGGCCACTGTAGACCTATCCGCACAGGGCAACCACTCCGGTTCCCACCTGCTCGGACGGGTCCGGCAGGATCGGACCATGCGCTCCGCGAACACGACCCCCGAACACGCCGGGACCAGCACTTTCGTCGCCGTCGTCCTGCCCGGGACGGGCTCCGACGCCCGCTTCGTGGAGCGGGCGTTCGGCGGTCCGCTCGCCGCCGCCGGAGTACGCACCGTCGCGGTCGATCCGGACCCGGCGCGCGTGGTCGGCAGCTACGTCGACGCACTCGAGCGCGCCGCCGCCGACGGTCCCGTCCTGGTGGGCGGGGTGTCGCTCGGGGCGGCCGTCGCGCTGCGATGGGCGGCCGAGCACCCGGCGCGCACCGTCGGCGTGCTCGCGGCCCTGCCGGCGTGGACGGGCTCGCCGGAGGCCGCCCCGGCGGCGGCGAGCGCCCGGTGGACGGCCGGCGAGCTGCGCACCCACGGACTGGCTGCGGTCACCGCGGCGATGGTGGCGTCCAGCCCCGCCTGGCTCGGGGTCGAACTGGCCCGCTCCTGGCGGTCGCAGTGGCCGGGCCTGCCGGCGGCGCTCGACGAGGCATCCCGGTACCGGGCGCTGGACCGGGGCGAGCTGCGGACCGTCGAGGTGCCGGTCGGTATCGCCGCCGCCGTGGACGACCCGGTTCATCCCCTCGCGGTCGCGCAGGAATGGTGTGCGCACCTGAGGCGGGCCGCGCTGGGCACCGTCACCCTCGCCGGGATCGGCGCCGATCCCTCCGTGCTCGGAGCCACCTGTCTGGAGGCACTGCGCCGCGCCGGGGACTGACCCCCGCGGACCGGACCGTCAGAAGCCGAGCTGCTGCATCGCCGAACCCGACTCGCCGTGCCGCGGACGGGGCGGCGCGGGCTGCTGCTGTTGCGCGGGCTGCTGGGCCGGCGCCTGCTGGGCCGCCTGCTGGGCCGCGGCCTGCTGCTGTTGCGCCGCGGCCAGCTGCTCCGCGAGGGCCTTGGGGAGCACCACCGGCAGCGGCGTCCGCACCGGATGCGGATCCTGGCCGCGCCGCACGACGGTCTCGGCGACGATGGCACGGGCCGTCTCCACCAGCGGCGAGTCGGCCGTCACCGAACCTGCGGGTCCGGCGACGACACAGCGGATCATCCACCGGTAGCCGTCGACACCGAGGAAGCGCAGGTCCGCGTTCGGGGTGCTGCCCTGCAGCTCCCGGCCCCACGGTCCGCTTTCGATGCTCACCGTCGCGTTGTCGCGGCGCAGCGACTCGGCCAGCTCGGCGGCCACCTCTCGCCACTGGCCCGGGGACTTCGGTGCCGCGTACGCGGAGACGGTGATCCGGCCGTGCTGGGTCACCAGATGCACGGCCTGCGGTTGACCGTTCGGTGCCATCTCCACCTGGATCTGCCCGCCCGGCGGCAGCGGGACGAGCACCGACCCGAGGTCGAGCCGGCTACCGACCGCGTCCTCGCCGATGTCGTCGATGTCGAAGGGACCGCCCTCGGGCGCCTGCGCCTCGTCGTCCACGGGCGCGGGGTCGAAGTGGCCCTCGTCCGCGAGACCCGTAGCCTCGGCGTCCCGGTTCTTCCGGCGTCGTCCGAACATGTCAGGAACCTTCCTTCACCAGACCGGCGTGCCCACCGCTCGACCCGTATCCTCCGGCGCCGCGGCTGGTGTCGTCGAGGGAGCCGACCTCGACGAAGTCGACGAGCTCGACCCTCTGCACGAGCAGTTGCGCGATGCGGTCACCACGACGCAGTTCGACCGCGCGGTCGGGGTCGTGGTTGATCAGGCACACCTTGATCTCCCCGCGGTAGCCCGCATCCACCGTCCCGGGAGTGTTGACCACGGAGAGCCCGTACTTCGCGGCCAGACCGGAGCGCGGATGGATCAGACCCACCGTGCCGACGGGCAGGGCCACCGCGACGCCGGTTCCTACCAGCGCTCGCCGCCCGGGCTCGATGGTCACGTCCACCGTGGTGCACAGGTCCACGCCGGCGTCGCCGGCGTGTGCCCGCGCGGGCAGGGGAATCCCCGGGTCCAGGCGGAGCAGGGGGACGGCTGGAAGATCGGTCACGTGCACCGAGACTACTCTGATGGACGTGTCTCGAACCTCTCGACCCGATGCGGATGCGCAGCAGACGACCGGCGCACCGGTCTATTCCGAACGGATGTGGGTGCCGCTGTGGTGGTGGCCCCTCGGCCTGGGCGTCGCGGCGCTGCTGGCCGCGGAACTGCACATGGGGGCGCCCGGCCTGTACGCCTGGCTGCCGTACGTGCTGCTGTTGCCGTTCCCTGTCTGGGCGCTCGTGTGGCTGTCCCGGCTGCGGCTGGAGGTGACGGATGGGGAGTTGATCGTCGGCCGGGCACACCTGCCGCTCGAGGTGATCTCCCGCGGCGTCGTGGTGCCGGCGTCGGCGAAGAGCGCCGCCCTGGGGCGCCAGCTCGACCCGGCGGCGTACGTCCAGCACCGGCCGTGGATCGGGACAATGGTGCTCGTCGTGCTGAACGACCCGGACGACCCCACCCCCTACTGGCTGATCAGCACAAGGCGGCCGGCAGAGCTGCTGGCCGCCTTGGGATGTGCCGACAAGACCGAACGCTGAACCGGGGGCGACCGGTCAGCGCCGTCCCTCCGGGACTCAGGCTGCACCGTCCCTCCGGGACTCAGGCTGCACCGTCCCTCCGGGACTCAGGCTGCACCGTCCCTCCGGGACTCAGGCTGCACAGTCCCGGCAGATCATCACTCCGTTCTCGTCGCTCGCGAGCCGGCTGCGGTGGTGCACCAGGAAGCAGCTCGAGCAGGTGAACTCGTCGGCCTGCTTCGGCACCACCCGCACCGACAGCTCCTCGCCGGACAGATCCGCCCCGGGCAGCTCGAAGGACTCCGCGGTGTCCGACTCGTCGACGTCCACGACGGCGGACTGCGCCTCGTTGCGTCGCGCCTTCAGTTCTTCGAGTGAATCCTCCGACACGTCGTCGGTTTCGGTTCGCCTCGGTGCGTCGTAGTCAGTCGCCATTTCCTCTACCTCTAGTCCTCGTGCAGGTGCCCTGCCGAAGGACACTGTTCATGTCCTTCGGCCCGGGCAACGCCCGACCGTCTCCGGAAGTTCCCGCCGGCCGTGTCCGGGTCCCGGACACGACCCGGGCCTTCCGCTGTCGAAAGCCTCGTCGTCGCTTCTTTCGACGACCTGGGCCGCCGAACAATAGCGGAAGTACCCACGGAAGCCGTAACCGATACACCCGGCCCGGGGAAATGTCGGTCAATTGTCACCAACACCACAGCAACTCGAGACATTCCACCGTTCGCCCACCTACGCGGACCCCACCGGGATGCCCTCTACAGTGGTCGCACACAACCCTTGGAGATGCGAGAGGCAGGGCGCCGTGGTTTCCCTGATCACCGAAGGCCGCGCGCGGGACGAACGCGGCCGGCCGTTCCCACGGCGCCGCGTCGTGCCCGCCGCGGCCCTGTTCGCGGTCCTGGCGACGATCGGGATCGTGGTGTGGACATCGGTGTTCGCGGGCTCGGACCCGGTGTCCCGGACCGTGGCGTGCAACGCCCCGCCGACCGTCCCGTCGGAGCCCGGCGGGCCCCAGCCGGCCCCCCTCGGCGAGGTGGTCGACCGTTCCGTCCTGCTCGACGTGGAGCCCGCCCCCCTGGCGGCGACGCGGGTGCGGGTGTTCAACGCCAACGGCGAACGTGGCCAGGCCACCCATGTGGCTACCCAGCTGGCCGAATACGGATTCGCGAGCGCACCGGATGTGCAGGCCGGCAACGACCCGGTCTACATCGACCAGAACATGCAGTGTCACGGACAGATCAGGTTCGGGGCGGCGGGGACCGCGGCGGCGAGCACGGTGTGGCTGGTCGCGCCGTGCGCCGAACTCGTCCGCGACGACCGCGCCGACGACACCGTCGACCTGGCCCTGGGCACCTATTCCAAGGAGATCGCGCCCAACGCCGACGCCGAGGAGGTGCTCCAGTCACTGCGGGAGGCACCGGTGGGCGCGGCCGCCGCGCCACTCGACATCGACCTGCTGGCAGCGGCCCGCGACGCCCGCTGCTGAGCGCCGCGGACCCGTCAGGCCGGGATCGGCGCGTCGGCGCCGAGCGCGCCGAGCAGGTCCGCGAGCTGTGTCGCGATGCCGGGCGCGGCGGCGACGGTGATCTCGCCGGCGTCGCCGGCTCCGGCCGGGAGTCGCACCCACGCGCCCGCCTCCGCGGCGATCAGCGCACCGGCGGCCCAGTCCCACGGTTGCAGGCCGTGTTCGTAGTGGGCGTCGACGCGCCCCGACGCCACCATGCACAGATCCAGGGCGGCCGCACCGATGCGGCGGATGTCCCGCACCCTCGGCAGCAACTCGGCCACCAGCGCGCCCTGCCGTTCGCGACGGTGCGGCGCGTAGGAGAAGCCCGTCGCGACGAGGGCGAGGGCGACGTCGTCGACCGGGTTGCAGCGCAGGCGCGTCACCGCTCCGCCGGTGTCGGTGCGGGTGGCTCCGCACCCGCGCGCGGCCGAGTACACGTCCCCGGCGGCGACGTCGACCACCGCGCCCGCCACGGATCGCCCCCCGACCTGGGCCGCCACCGACACCGCGTACGCCGGGATGCCGTAGACGAAGTTCACCGTGCCGTCGATGGGGTCGACGACCCAGCGGACGCCGGTCGACCCGGTGTCGGCGCCGCCTTCCTCCCCGAGGATCGCGTCGCCCGGCCGCAACCGGGTCAGCAGCCGCCGGATCAGGTCCTCGGTCTCGGTGTCCGCCACCGTCACGGGGTCGGTGTCGGTGCTCTTCGTCCGCACCGCGCCGACGCGGTCGGTACCCGTGTCGGCGGGTGGGAACAGGTCGGGCCGCCGGGCGCGCACGTGACCGGCGGCCTCGGCCGCGACGGACACGGCGATCTCGCGCAGCAGGGCCGGGTCCGCGGTGACGTCGGGTGACAGGGTGGAAGGGCGGGAGTCCGGGGTGTCGGGCACCCGAGTATCCGAACACACTGTGCGGCACGGCACCACCCGCGTGGCGGCCGCGTTCGCATTAGGGTGACGTCACGACAGCGGTCGCCCGCGGTGACTGTTCCGGTGACGAGAGGGAGCGCGAGATGACGCAGACGATGCACCCGGCCACGCCGGACCCGGACCTTCTCGGATTCGGTGTCGACGTCGGCGGCAGCGGCATCAAGGGCGGCGTCGTCGATCTGTCCACAGGTCGGTTGGTGGGCGAGCGCATCAAGATCCTGACCCCGCAGCCGTCCACCCCGCAGGCCGTGGCCGACACGGTCGCCCGGATCGTGGACCAGGCGCAGTGGACGGGACCGGTGGGGGTCACCCTGCCGAGTGTGGTGACGGGCGGCGTGGCGCGCACGGCCGCGAACATCGATCCGGCGTGGATCGGCACCGACGCCCGGACGTTGTTCTCGTCGGGTCTGGGTGACCGCCCGGTGAGTGTCCTGAACGACGCGGACGCCGCCGGCATCGCCGAGGACCGCTTCGGTGCGGCCAAGGACGCATCGGGGGTGGTCATCCTGCTCACGTTCGGGACCGGCATCGGCTCGGCGGTGCTGCACAACGGCGACCTGCTGCCGAACACCGAGTTCGGGCACATGGAAGTCGACGGGATGGAGGCCGAGCACCGCGCGGCGTCATCGGTCAAGGAGAACAACGAGTGGTCGTACAAGCGGTGGGCGACGGAGGTCTCGCTGGTGCTGTCGCGGTTCGAGGCCCTGTTGTGGCCGGACCTGTTCATCGCCGGTGGCGGGATCAGCCGCAAGCACGAGAAGTGGATCCCGTTGCTGACCAACCGCACACCCGTCGTTCCGGCCGCATTGCGCAACGCGGCCGGCATCATCGGGGCAGCCTATGCTGCGAAAACAGGTGTACTCCCCTGAGTCCTGCACATCGCGCGCGGCGGCGATCGTTACAATGGTGCACAGCCGGCTGCGAACCGGCCTGATCCCGACAGACCTCTCCGCCGGAACCACTCTGGCGCGACGCCGCACTACCTCGTCACGAAAGGGCGTACGTGGCAGCCACCGAAATCCACACGGCTGATTCCCCGAACGAATCGGCAGCCTCCGCGGACGCCGCGGATACCACGACCGGTACCGCACCCGCCACGAAGCGGCCGGCGAAGAAGGCCGTGGCCAAGAAGGCCCCGGCGAAGAAGGCGGCCGCCAAGAAAGCCCCGGCGAAGAAGACCGCCGCCAAGAAGACCACGGCGAAGAAGACCGCCGCCAAGAAGGCGGGCAAGGCTGCCGGCGACGAGTTCGAGGGTGAGGAAGCCGAGCTCGAGGATCTCGACGTCGCCCCGGCCGACCTCGAAGCCGCCGAGGACGTGGTCGTGGAGGCGGCGGAGGCCGACGACGAACCCAGCGACAAGGACAAGGCGTCGGGCGACTTCGTCTGGGACGAGGAGGAGTCGGAGGCGCTGCGGCAGGCCCGCAAGGACGCCGAGCTGACCGCCTCCGCCGACTCGGTGCGCGCCTACCTCAAGCAGATCGGCAAGGTCGCGCTGCTCAACGCGGAGGAGGAGGTCGAGCTCGCCAAGCGCATCGAAGCCGGCCTGTACGCCACCTTCCGGCTGCAGGAGTACGCCGACAAGGGCGAGAAGCTGCCGGTCGCGCAGCGCCGCGACCTGAACTGGATCTGCCGCGACGGCAACCGCGCCAAGAACCACCTGCTCGAGGCCAACCTGCGTCTCGTCGTCTCACTCGCCAAGCGCTACACCGGCCGTGGTATGGCATTCCTGGATCTGATCCAGGAGGGCAACCTCGGTCTGATCCGCGCGGTGGAGAAGTTCGACTACACGAAGGGTTACAAGTTCTCCACGTATGCCACGTGGTGGATCCGCCAGGCCATCACCCGCGCGATGGCCGATCAGGCCCGCACCATCCGCATCCCGGTGCACATGGTCGAGGTGATCAACAAGCTCGGCCGCATCCAGCGTGAGCTCCTCCAGGATCTCGGGCGCGAGCCCACCCCCGAGGAACTGGCCAAGGAGATGGACATCACGCCGGAGAAGGTGCTGGAGATCCAGCAGTACGCGCGTGAGCCGATCTCCCTCGATCAGACCATCGGCGACGAGGGCGACAGCCAGCTCGGCGACTTCATCGAGGACAGCGAGGCCGTGGTCGCCGTCGACGCGGTGTCGTTCACGCTGCTGCAGGACCAGCTGCAGTCGGTGCTCGAGACCCTGTCCGAGCGCGAGGCCGGGGTCGTCCGGCTGCGGTTCGGCCTGACCGACGGTCAGCCGCGGACCCTCGACGAGATCGGGCAGGTCTACGGGGTCACCCGCGAACGGATCCGGCAGATCGAGTCGAAGACCATGTCGAAGCTGCGGCACCCGTCGCGGTCGCAGGTGCTGCGCGACTACCTCGACTGAGGATCGACGTCTAGAACTCTTCCGCTTCACGGCGATCGGCCGTCGGCTCTGCAGCCGGCGGCCGTTCGCGTAGCCGGGGCACCACGGCGCGGGTGACGGGCTCGACGATCCGTGCCGCGACGGGTCCGAGTACCGCCGTGATCAGCACGTACGCCGAGGCGAGGGCGGCGAGCTCGGCGTCCACCTGGCCGGAGGCGACGGCGAGTCCGGCGATGACGATGGAGAACTCGCCGCGGGCGATGAGCGCGGCGCCCGCGCGGGCCCGGCCCATGGTGCCGATGCCGTGCCGGCGGGACGCCCACCAACCGGTGGCGATCTTCGTCAGCGCCGTGACGACGGCGAGCAGCACCGCCCATCCCAGCACGGGGGGGATCGCGGTCGGGTCGGTGTTGAGGCCGAAGAACACGAAGAAGATCGCCGCGAACAGGTCCCGCAGCGGCTCGAGGACGCGAGCCGCATTGTGGGCGGTCGACCCGGAGATCGCGATGCCGAGCAGGAATGCCCCGACCGCCGCCGAGACCTGCATCGCCGAGCTGACGCCCGCGACGAGGAGCGCGGCCCCGAGCAGCTTGAGCAGCAGCGTCTCGCTGTCGGGGCTGTCGAGCACCGCCGAGACGTAACGCCCGTACCGCAGCACCAGCACGAGCACGATCGTGACCAGGCCCAGGGCGATCGCGACGGCCTCGAGTCCGCCGATCAGGCTGACCCCGGCGAGCACCGCGGTCAGGATCGGCAGGTACACCGCCATCGCGAGGTCCTCGAAGACGAGGATCGACAGCACCACGGGAGTCTCCCGGTTACCCAGACGGCCGAGGTCGGTCAGCGTCTTGGCGATGATGCCCGAGGACGAGATGTACGTGATGCCCCCGAGGACGAACGCCCCCGTCGCGCCCCAACCGAGCAGCAGCGCGATCGCCGCTCCCGGCGCGGCGTTCAGCACGAGATCGAGCAGCCCTGCAGCGCGGGACCGTTTGAGCCCGGTCATGAGCTCGGAGGCCGTGTACTCCAGCCCGAGAAGCAGCAGGAGCAGGACCACGCCGATCTCACTGGCCACGTGACTGAACTCGCTGATGTCGCCGAGCTGGACGAACCCGCCGGTGCCGAATGCCAGACCGCCGAGGAGGTAGAACGGGATCGGTGACATGGCGAATCGCGCGGCGAGCCGTCCGAGCACCCCCAGGGCGAAGAACACCGCCCCCAGTTCGATCAGGGCGAGCGTGGTCGAGTTCATCCGTCAGCCGTTGCGCAGGATCCTGGCCGCGGCGTCCAGCCCGTCGGCGGTGCCGACGGCGACGAGGATGTCTCCCCCGGTGAGCACGAAGTCCGGTCCCGGCGACGGCGTCACCTGCCCCGCGCGCATCACCGCGACGACGGACACGCCCGTGCGGGTCCGCATCGCCGTGTCCCCGAGCACCGCCCCGTCGAAGCGGGAGCCGTCGTGGATGTGCAGCTGCCGGGTGATGATCCCGGGCAGCTCCCGGTGGTCCTCCTGGAGCTGGGCGACGAGCTGGGGCGCGCCGAGCAGGTTGCTCAGTGTGGCCGCCTCCTCGACGGTCAGCGGCAGGGAGGCGGCGCAGGCGTCGGGATCGTCCGCCTTCGAGATGATCAGGTCCGAATGGCCGTCCCGATGCGTGATGACCCCGATCCGACGACCCGACGCCAGCTCGAAGTCCTTGCGCACACCGATCCCGGGAAGCGGCGTCACTTCGACGTTCATGCCGCCAGAGTAGGACTCACGGCGGAGACGGGTGACGGCGCACCGTCAGAGATGTTCGAATCGCCCGTTTTCGTCGGGGAGGTAGTCGACGACTGCGGTGACCGCGGCGACGGGAAGTGGTCCGTAGAGGTGCGGGAAGGCCATCCCTGCCGGATCGCCCGGCAGGCCCGGCTCGGACCGCACCTCGTCCGCGAGCCGCGCCGGGTCGATGTGCAAGAGCACCAGGTCCGTGCGGCCGGCGAACAACCGGTTCGCCGGCAGGTGCACCTGGTCGGGGGCCGACAGGTGCACGAACCCCTGCACGGCGAGCGACTCGGGGGTCAGCGCCCCGCTGCGCTGCGCCCGCTCCCAGTCGGCCCGCGCGCAGATGTGTACCAGCCGATCCGTCACCGCAACCCCTCTCGACGGCCGTTCCGGGCCCGCGGCGGCGCCGAGGCCTCTGCGCTGTGAGCGAACACCCGCAACCCCGAAACCGCACGTCGTCGGCATTCGGCGGGTTCCGGGGTGAAACGCGACACGATTTCCGGAGGATTGGAACAACGCATGAACGGGAATCGTCTGACACAGTAGATCTACCGCGCCGGCCCGGTGCGGCGGACCAGACCCCAGGCAACCGACGACAGTGGTGGCCAGTTTGGAGGAGTCATGCCCGGAACGTTGACCAGCCCGAAGTTGACCGCCGCAGACCGCTGCGATCGGTGCAGTGCAGCCGCTCGCGTCCGTGCCGTCCTTGCCACCGGTGGCGAGCTGCTCTTCTGCGGCCACCACGCCAAGGAGCACACCGACCGGCTGCGTGAACTCGGCGCCACGATCGTGACCGAGTCCGACGCCGAAGCCGCCGTCTGATCCACCGTTCCGGAGCGAACGACTCCGAGACCCGACCCGAAACGGGCGACCACCGCGAGTGGTCGCCCGTTTCGCCGTTCCGGGAGTGTGCCGTCGGCCGGCTCACCACTGACGCAGCAGGGCGATGCGGTCGCCGAGCTGCTCTGCCGTGGCGATCGCGGTCGGCGGGCCGCCGCACTGCCGCCGCAGCTCCCCGTGGATGACCCCGTGCGGCTTGCCGGTGCGGTGGTGGTGCATGGCCACGAGCGAATTCAGTTCCTTGCGCAGCCGGGCCAGCGAGTCGGCGGTCGCCACCCGCTCGGCCACCTGTGGCGGCGGGACGGGGGCGGGC